>CANQQN010000006.1 GCA_947625995.1 uncultured Lachnospiraceae bacterium | reverse complement strand
AAAATACAAAAAACGTCTATGGCGTGATTGTTTGAGAATTAAACAATTTCGAGAGTAATGTTATCATGTAAATATCTACAATGCATGGATGGATTGTTTTCTAATTTTCTGAGAGAGGAGCTTGCCACGAAAAAGGAGAAGGTGATCGATGTGGCGCTGAAATACGGGTATGAAAATCCTGACAGCTTTGCGAGAGCATTCTCCAGATTTCACGGCGCGACGCCATCTCAGGCGCGCAGGGGCGGCATAAAACTGAAGTCAGTTTCCATGCTGTCTGTGAAAGAAATATTGGAACGAAACAGAAAGGCAGGAGAGATCACAATGGAATACAGAATTGAGGAAAAACCTGAGATGGTGCTCACAGGCTATAAACGACATTTTACGGGAGTGCCTCTGGCAACAAAGGAATATGCCAATCAGTCAGAGGATTTTTATGTGCATACAAGAATGAATCAGATGGTTCTTCGGTATATGTCTGTGGATAGGACGATGACTATAGATTATAACATCATCGATCATCTGGATGAAGAAGGCTATGACTTCTGGATTGCGGAGCAGCTAACAGCTTGGTATCATACCCATCTAGCGGAAGACACGGTGCTGGGAGAAGATGCGAAAAGGTTTGAAGATATGGTGATTCCGGCCCGGAAATACGCGGTGTTTGAGACAGAACAGTGCGCGTATCCTACTATGAAGCATGTGGAGCTTCGCAGACGTATTGCAGAGGAGTGGCTGCCCACATCCGGATTTATGTTGGCGGACGCCCCTGAGATCAATGTGATACACTGGTACCGGGAACCGAACAAGGACAAACGATACATCGAACTGTGGCTTCCGGTGGAGGAAAAATATGGTCTGTAAAGAAAGTCGGGCCACAGAAGATATTGGCGATAGAAATCGAGCTTGCATTTTTTACCTTCTTGCCGTAGAATAATAGAAAGATTGATATCACATCGGAGGGTAAGTCGTTCTCGAAATGACGAGCTGGATAAGATGTCAGGCTGAAATGCCTGTTATCTTGTCCGGCTTGTTTTGTTGCGGGCGCTTTTTTGGATTTCTTGTGACAGGACAGGACTTTCAGGATTAGAGAGGAGAAGCTCATGAAAAGCAATCAGGATTTTACACAGGGGAAAATACTTTCGCCACTGCTTCGTTTTGCGATACCGGTTTTGTTTGCGCTTTTTCTGCAGTCATTATACGGCGCGGTGGATCTGTTGGTAGTCGGTAAATTTGCAGATGCGGCGGACGTATCGGCTGTTTCTACCGGGTCGCAGATCATGATGACCCTGACGGGGCTTGTGAGCAGCTTCGCCATGGGAACTACCATTTTTATCGGACAGAGGATCGGAGAAAAAAGGCCAAAGGAGGCAGGACAGATCGTCGGAAGCGGGCTTCTGTTTTTTCTTGCCGTTGGTATCGTCTTAACGGTGCTGATCCCGGCAGGAGCGAGGCCTTTGGCGCATATCATGCATGCCCCGAAGGAAGCGTTTTCTCTCACGGTTGTGTATATCCGCATATGTGGAGCAGGTTTTGTTGTGATCACTGCTTATAATCTGATCGGAAGTATTTTCCGTGGGCTGGGTGATTCCAGAACGCCGTTGTTTAACGTTGCGGTTGCCTGTGCCTGTAACATAGCGGGAGACTTCCTGCTGGTGGCCGTATTCCACCTTGGAACGGCGGGAGCGGCGATTGCCACTGTCTTTGCGCAGATGGTCAGTGTTGTGATTTCCTTTCTCATGATCCGGCGCAGAGAATTACCGTTTCTGATGGACAGGAGCATGATCCGGTGGGACGTCAGCATTATCAGGAAAATTTTCCGGCTGGGCGCGCCCATCGCGCTGCAGGACCTTCTGGTGGGGATCTCCTTTCTTGTGATCCTTGCCATTGTCAATTCACTTGGATTGACGGAGTCTGCCGGAGTCGGTGTTGCGGAAAAGGTCTGCGCGTTTATCATGCTGGTTCCATCAGCTTTTATGCAGGCCATGTCTGCGTTTGTGGCGCAGAATCGCGGCGCGCGCAAGCCGGAGCGGGCAGTAAAGGCATTAAAGTATTCCATAGGCGTATCGCTGATCTTTGCGGTAACGATGTTCTATCTTGCGTTTTTTCACGGCGACGCGTTGTCACGGATCTTTGCCAGAGATCCTGATATTATCACAGCATCGGCACAGTATCTGAAAGCCTATGCCATCGACTGCCTGCTGACTTGTTTTCTGTTTTGCTTTATTGGATTTTTTAACGGGATGGAGCTTACCGCTTTTGTCATGGCGCAGGGAATCATCGGCGCATTTTGCGTGAGAGTTCCGGTCTCATTTCTCATGAGCAGGATCAGACCGGTCTCTTTGTTTCGCGTTGGACTGGCAACGCCGTGCTCCACTGTTATTCAGATCTTGCTCTGTTTGGGGTGCATATTGTATGTCAAAAGAAAACGTATGATTGAATTCTGATGCCGCAACAAACCGCTGCTTGCCAAAGCGGGGCAATTCCGTCATGATTTTTTTAAACGAAAAGACAAAAAGGGAACGGAGGAAATCTGTATGGATCATCTCTGTACGGAACGCTTCCGGTTTACGCCCTATGGCTGGCTCCATGATAAGCGGTAATATACAACTTTGATATTGACAAAATGTGACTAATAGTATATAATGAGTAAGAATCGAAAAAAGCGAAATTACCACTTGCAATTTTGCGAAAAACCGTGTATTATTAAAAATAGAACAAAAGTTCGTTTTTGGCATGAAACGGATAAAGATAGAAAAGGAGAGCAGGATTATGGCAAACGAAGAAAAAATGCGGGCGTTAAATGCTGCGTTGTCACACATTGAAAAGCAATTTGGCAAAGGCTCTGTCATGAAGCTGGGGGATTCGTCGGTCAATATGAACATTGAGACCATCCCTACCGGATCTCTGAGTCTTGATATCGCCCTTGGGCTTGGCGGCGTGCCGAAAGGCCGGGTGGTGGAGATCTACGGCCCTGAGTCCAGCGGTAAGACGACGGTTGCCCTTCATATGGTTGCAGAGGTGCAGAAGAGGGGCGGTATCGCGGGCTTCATTGACGCGGAGCACGCTCTGGATCCCGTCTACGCACGCAATATCGGCGTGGATATTGATAATCTCTACATCTCCCAGCCGGACAATGGCGAGCAGGCTCTTGAGATCACAGAGACCATGGTGCGCTCCGGCGCAGTGGATATCGTGATCGTTGACTCCGTGGCCGCGCTGGTGCCCAAGGCGGAGATCGACGGAGATATGGGCGACAGCCATGTGGGCCTTCACGCCCGCCTGATGTCTCAGGCGCTGCGCAAGCTCACCGCTGCCATCAGCAAGTCCAACTGCGTGGTGATCTTCATCAACCAGCTTCGGGAAAAGGTAGGCATTATGTTTGGCAATCCTGAGACGACCACTGGCGGCCGCGCTCTGAAATTTTATGCGTCCATCCGTATGGATGTGCGCCGCATCGAATCCCTCAAGCAGAACGGCGAGATCATCGGTAACCGTACCCGCGTCAAGGTAGTGAAGAATAAGGTGGCGCCACCTTTCCGGGAGGCGGAGTTTGATATCATGTTCGGAAAGGGCATTTCCAGAGAAGGGGATATCCTTGATCTGGCAGCCGGCTTAAATATCGTAAACAAGAGCGGCGCATGGTACGCCTATGAAAATGAAAAGATCGGGCAGGGCCGTGAGAACGCCAAGCTGTTCCTTGCCTCTCATCCGGATGTGTTGGAGGAGATCGAACGCAAGATCCGCGCCCATTACCAGCTTGGCGGCGACGGCGGGGATCCGCAGGAGGGCGCCGGAACAGATCAGACGGACGGGAAAGATGACATCCTTCCGGAGGTATAGATGGAAGATCGCGCTGACGCGCCGGAATGGAGAGTAAACCTTGGATAAATATACTGCGCCGGATAAGCCCGTATCAGACGGCAGGTTAAAAAAGAAAACGGAGGCACAGGACAGGGACGCACTTCTTCGCAGAGCGAAATCAAGGGCGCTGTATCTGCTTGGGGATATGGCCCGCACCAAAAAGCAGATGCAGGAAAAGCTATCCAAAAACTATCCGCCGGATATTGTTGACGAAGTGATCCGGTACTTGATGTCCTTACACTATATAGACGATCGCGCCTATGCGGAGAGCTACATCCGGTCTAAAAGCCTCAGCAAAAGCCACAGGATGATCCGGGGGGAGCTTTTGCAAAAGGGTGTTGAAAAAAATGTTGTAGACGAAGTGTTTCAGATGTTTTCAGAAGATTCTCAGGAAGATTTGATCCGCCGCCTGATAGAGAAGAGAAAGGTGGATGTGGCGACGGCTTCCAGAGAGGAGATGCAAAAGCTGTGCCGTTATCTTCTGGGAAAGGGTTTTTCCTATGAGGAGATCCGACAGGCGACAGGACGGATAAGAGAGGAGTTTGAAGAGTGAAGGCAGCCTGTTTTATCTTTGGGAAAAGGTTACATAAATGTTAATAATTTTCAAAAAAAATTTAAATGCCTTGCTTTCTCTTGACAGAGCGCCGAAAAAAGTATAATATTTATATGTTGTACTGTGTGAAAATGTATCGTTTAACTGATGCATTTATGCATATATACACGGAAAACTAAATAAGGAGGTGCTCCTTGTGCAAGACATTCTGATTAATGTGCTTGTGGCTGTGATTGCCGCCGCTGTCGCTTGGTTTGCCGCCATCCAGTATTGTAAGAAGGTTGCAGCCGCCAAGATCGGCAATGCGGAAGAAAAAGCACGTGAAATCATAGATGATGCCTTGAAGACTGTGGAAAGCGAAAAGCGCACGTTGGAAGAAGAAAAGCGCAAATCGCTGCTTGATCTCAAAGAAGAGTCCATCAAGTCAAAGAATGAGCTTGAAAAAGAGATCAGGGAGCGCAGGAACGAAGTTCAGCGTATGGAACGCCGTGTTCTGGCCAAGGAAGAGGCACTGGACAAAAAAGTCGATGCCGTAGAACGCAAAGAACAGAGCTATAATTCCAAGCTGGACGACCTGAACAGGAAAAAGGCAGAAATCACAGAACTGCACGAGAAGCAATTGCTGGAGCTGCAACGAATCTCCGGACTTACCTCTGAACAAGCAAAAGATTATCTATTAAAGAGTGTTGAAGACGATGTAAAGCATGATACTGCCCTGATGATCAAGGAGATGGACAGTAGAGTAAAAGAAGAAGCCAATAAAAGAGCCAAAGAATATGTGGTTACCGCTATTCAGAAATGTGCTGCAGACCATGTTGCCGAGACGACGATCTCTGTGGTTCAGCTTCCCAGTGATGAGATGAAGGGAAGGATCATCGGTCGAGAGGGCAGAAATATCCGTACCCTTGAGACTATGACCGGCGTGGAATTGATTATAGACGATACGCCGGAGGCAGTAATCCTGTCCGGGTTTGATCCGATCCGCCGCGAGATCGCGCGGATTGCCCTTGAAAGGCTGATCGTTGACGGACGTATTCATCCTGCGCGTATTGAGGAAATGGTTGAAAAAGCCCAGAAGGAAGTAGAGTCCAACATTCGCGAGGAAGGCGAAAATGCCACCCTTGAAGTTGGCGTACATGGTATTCACCCCGAGCTTGTGAGACTTTTAGGAAAGATGAAATTCCGTACAAGCTATGGACAGAATGCCCTGAAGCATTCCATCGAAGTGGCGCAGCTGTCCGGCTTATTGGCGGCCGAGATAGGTGTTGACGTTCGCATGGCAAAGAGAGCCGGACTGCTTCATGATATCGGCAAAGCTGTCGATCATGAAATGGAAGGTTCCCATATCCAGCTTGGCGTCGAATTGTGCAAAAAGTATAAAGAAGGCCCTGTGGTGCTCAATGCAGTTGAGTCACATCACGGTGATGTGGAACCCACATCCCTGATCGCCTGCATTGTACAGGCGGCGGATACGATTTCTGCCGCACGGCCCGGCGCAAGACGCGAGACACTGGAAACTTATACAAATCGTTTGACACAATTAGAGGAGATCACGAATTCCTTCAAAGGAGTTGAAAAATCTTTTGCTATTCAGGCAGGCAGAGAGGTTCGCGTAATGGTAGTGCCCGAAAAAGTATCGGATGATGACATGGTATTGCTGGCAAGGGATATTGCAAAGCAGATTGAAGCTGAATTGGAATATCCGGGCCAGATCAAGATCAATCTGATCAGGGAATCCAGAGTTGCGGATTATGCAAAATAAGCGTTATTGAAAAATAGCCCACAAACAACGGTGTTTGCGCCTCTGTTTGTGGGCATTTTTACTATTGCAATCTGCATAAAAAATAGGTATACTTATCTCTAATATGCGACGGAGAAAGAAGAGGATAAACATGTCTTTAGAATTATCGAATAAAGCACTTGCGGTAAAAGCGTCTTCTACACTGGCTATCACGGCGAAGGCGAAAGAGATGAGAGCCGCCGGTATCGACGTGGTTGGATTCGGCGCGGGAGAACCGGATTTCGACACACCGAAGAATGTGTGCGACGCCGCTATTCAGGCGATTCATGACGGATTTACCAAATATACGCCTGCTTCCGGTATTCCGGAGCTAAAGAAAGCGGTTTCCAATAAATTTGCTGCATTTAATAAGATAAACTATGAACCGGATCAGATCGTGATCAGCAACGGCGGAAAGCATTCCCTGACCAATATCTGCACAGCAATCTTGAACCCCGGTGACGAGGTGATCATTCCGGCGCCCTATTGGCTCAGCTATCCGGAGATGGTAAAGCTGGCGGACGGGATCCCTGTATTTGTCAGGGGAGAAAAAGAGCAGGGCTATAAGGTCAGCGCGGAACAGATCCAGAAGGCGATCACCCCCAAGACAAAGGCGCTGATCCTCAACAGCCCCAGCAATCCCACCGGTATGATCTACAGCAGGCAGGAACTGCTGGATATTGCGGAGGTTGTGGTAAAGAACGATATTTACGTGATTGCCGACGAAATGTACGAGTATCTTGTATATGGAGGCAGGGAGCATGTGAGTATCGCTTCTCTCGGCGATGAGATCTATAAGCGTACCATTACCTGCAGTGGCCTGGCGAAAGGATATTCCATGACCGGTTGGCGTATCGGGTATACGGGCTCCTCAAAAGAGCTTGCGAAGGTGATGGGCAGCGTTCAAAGCCATGCCACCAGCAACCCCAACTCCATTGCGCAAAAAGCGGCGGTGGAGGCCATGACGGGCCCTCAGGAGACGGTTTCCGCCATGCTCAATGAATTTGACAACAGAAGAAAATATATGTACGACCGCATCTGCGATATGCCGCTTATATCCGCCATTGAGCCTCAGGGCGCGTTCTACGTGTTTGTGGATCTTTCGGAGTGCCTTGATAAGGAGTACAAGGGGGAGAAGATCGGTACGGCAGCGCGGTTTGCGGATATTCTCATCAACGACTATCAGGTGGCGGTTGTTCCCTGTGCCGATTTTGGATTCGCGGATCATATGCGTCTCTCCTACGCGATCTCCATGGAGCAGATCCAAAAGGGCCTTGACCGCATTGAAGCCCTTGTGCGCAGCCTGCGGTAATATCCCTGAAACTTACGGATCTCGCCATACCATAGTAATAGTTAAACATTCCCGGCCATATATTAAAAGGACAGACCTGTCAATTTTAATGGTGGTTGGGAGTGTTTTTTTATGCCAAGATACGGACGGCTTGCGGGAGATAATTTCAAAAATCTGGCGGCATTGCTTTTTTTTATGGGACTGATCCTTGGCATGGTCGCGGCCAATGTGATATTCAAGGATTATCTGGATCAGGTGGGGCTGCTGGGCGACATTTTTCTGCAGAAATACCGGTATACGGAGATTGACGGTCCCTCCCTGCTGGTTTACCTGTGTAAGACAAGACTGCCGGCGGTGCTCATCCTCATTGGAGCAGGCTGTACAGGCTTAGGCGTTTTCTTCGCGGCTCTTTATTGCGGGTGGATGGGTTTTTCAGCGGGGATGCTTTTCGCTATGGCAACGATTCAAAAGGGGCTGTCCGGCATGGTGGTTGTCCTTGCGGCCCTGCTGCCCCAGTATCTGGCTTATATACCCGGAATGTTACTTATATTTTACGGAATCATGAACAGAAGGCGAAGGCTGCAGAATGGGCATAATCATCGAGGCGTCAATTTACAATACGCGATCTTAGCGGTGCTTGCCTTGGCTGTTTTGATAGCCGGAATTTTGTCGGAAACTTATGTAAATCCGATTTTTGTAAAAAAAATATTGAAAAATTATTAAGAAAATTAACAAGATATTGTGTGCCAGAATGGATAAAACAGTATATATTGTGGAATTGATAGGAATCCCCCACTTTTGTATGAAAAAAGGCAAAAAAACTGTTTGATTTTATGATAAAAATAACATATAATGATAATCACGAACCAATTTTGTTAAATTTATGTTTCGACACGGATAAAGAATTTGTAATACATATGAAGGATGGCAGGACAGATGAGAAATGTAGATGAATATATCGCATATTTACATAATGAGAAAAAGCTATCCAGCAACACTGAGATTTCCTACCGGCGTGATCTGGATAAAATGTTTGGCTATATGTACAGTATGGGTGTTTCGGATGTATCCGCCATAACTCCCAGCATGCTTGTATCCTATGTGGGATATCTGCAGAAGCGGGGGTTTGCCACTTCCACGGTGTCCAGAAGCGTTGCGGCCATGAAATCATTTTACAGTTATCTTTTCCATGAGGGACAGACGGGAGACGATCTCTCAGAGGTACTGCATTCCCCCAAGATCGAAAAGAAGCTGCCGGATGTGCTCACAGTCAGCGAGGTCGCCCTGCTTTTGAGCCAGCCCAATAAGGATACGCCTAAGGAGATCAGAGACAAAGCCATGTTGGAACTGATGTATGCCACGGGAATCCGTGTGACAGAACTGATCACCTTGCGCATCGGCGACGTAAATCTGAAATCAAATTATATTGTATGTAAGCAGAATGAAAAAGAGAGGACTATTCCCTTCGGTGGTGAAGCCAAGAAAGCGCTCCAGCGTTATCTGAAGGAATCGAGGCCGGTCCTTGTGAAGGAGAAAGATTGTGCGGTGCTGTTTACAAATTGCTCTGGCGGCCCCATGAGCCGTCAAGGCTTCTGGAAGCTGATCAAGCAGTACGCGCAGAAAGCAGATATACAGACGGATATCACTCCCCATACCCTGCGGCATTCTTTCGCCGCCCATCTGGTGGAAAATGGGGCGGATCTCCGGGCTGTGCAGGAAATGCTTGGCCATTCCGATATTTCCACCACACAGGTTTACGCAAACCTAAATACCCTGCGGATCAGGGAAATATATAAAAAAGCTCATCCGAGAGGATGAGCTTTTTATGTAGGAAGCATATTGCTTCGGATCAGTCGATGTCCTTTTGGAAATGCTGATAATCCTTGACTCTGTTCCAATGTCCGCCCCATGTAAATCCGTGTTGCGTAAACAGCTTGTAACACAGATCCTCTTCATCGATCTTGTGGGGGAAGGACTGGGATCTGTCCGCGTAGGCAGCGGCGCTGGCAGGTTCCACCACCGTTGTGCCGTTTGTGGTTGACACATAGGGGTTGTACAGGGGATTGATGTCGATGCAGACGCCCCAACTGTGCTCGGAGATATCGTCGGTGGTGCCGGTGGAAAGCCGGTAATTAAAGGCGGAGGAATTGTTGGCTTCCATAGAAGCGCGGTCATCCGCTCCGTAATCATCCACAAGGCGGATGTGCTCGATCTGGTACCTTGCAAGATAGAGATCATAAAAGATCTCCACCAGATCCTGCGCAATGTGACGGCTGCAGATGATCTCCCCTTCTTCTTCCCGATCCTGAAAATCAATGTATTTTACCCGCACGTAACTTAATTTGTCAAAAGACATTTTTGTATTGATCGCTTCGTTGTAGGAAAGTGTGCGGATGCGGTCCATCAGCGCGGTATTGCCGTCTACAGGTTCATAGTAAAACCCGTCCTGATAAGTGACCCGCTGATCGGATACCGGATATTGGGGAGGCGCCGAGGGCGCGTCTTCTTCCGCTGTTTCTGTTTCCGTTGGGAGAGAAGCCGTATCTTCCGGAGCCGACGTACCGGCGGCGTCTGTGGCGGACAGGGGAGCAGCGGTATTGGTTGCCTTCGCAGGGCCCTGCGCTTCGGCTTCCGGATTTGAAAAATTGCCGAACTGAAGGAAGAAAAAAATGCCTGCAAAGATGACGATCAGTATCAGAAGGATGAGCGTTGACCATCCTCCTTTATTCTTTTTTGCATTGTTGTTTGCCATGATAGGTTCCTGCTTTCATTATGGTTGTAGTTTTTCCCGGATGGGGAGCCGGTTGCGTGCCGGACTCAGAGCACATAGCGTCTTAAGATCTCCGCAAAACCGTCGTGGTTATTGTCCCGGACTGTGACGGCGTCGGCAGCGTCTTTGGTTATCTGGGAAGCGTTGGCCATCGCCACTCCCAAGCCGGCGGTCCTGATCATGGAGATATCGTTTTCCGCGTCGCCTGCGGCAATGGAATCTTCACGGGGAATATTCAGGTATCTGCAGAGAAACTCTACACCCTGTCCTTTGCTGGCGCCAAAGGGACAGTATTCCAGCATAAATTCACAGGAGAAGATGCTGGCGCACTTATCCTTTGCCCAGTCTGCCATATCCCGCCGGAAATCCAAGAGCGGTTCCTTGGAGTCCCTGTCGATCAGGATCACTTTCCAAGGATCGTAGTCCAGATATGCGGTAATGTCCGGCACGATCTTCGCGGAAAGATTGATGGCCTTTTCATAGTAGGTAAGCTCTTTTGTGCGGCGCTCACATAACACGTGAGTCTTGGAGTAGGAGTGGGCGTGTATGCCGCGTTTTGTGGCTTCGTCCAGAAGATACCGCACATATTCCTTTTTCAAGCCCAACTCATGGAGGATCCCATGATGCTGGCAGTCGTAGATCAACGCGCCGTTGCTGGCAATGAGATAACATCCCTCGCCGGATATGCCAAGCTCGTCAGCAAGCTTTATAGCGCTGGGAAGAGGCCGTCCGGTGGTGATGACGATCTTGTGGCCGCAGGCAAGGGTCTCTTCTATGGCCCTGCGGTTCGTCGCGGTGATTTCTTTGTTGTCGGCAAGGAGAGTGCCGTCCAGATCAGTAAAAATAACTTTCAAAACAGTACCTCTGATTTTTTTAATTCGCTTCATTATATAATAAAATATAGGTTCCGTCAAATCCCCGAAAAGTGTTTTTAAATTCTTGCTATTGAAATCGTGAAAATACCCTTTTCTTTTTTGGTAATATATGCTATCATTATAAGTAGTTTAAAAAACTACATGAAAAAGTAAGAAAAACATCAAAAAAGCGAGGAGGAAGATGAGATGAGTCATAGGATTATTGTGGACAGCTGCGGGGAATTGACGGACGAAATGAAAAAAGATCCCTGTTTTGTGTCTGCGCCTCTTACTATGGAACTGGACGGGGAGACTTTTGTGGACGACGAGACTTTTTCCCAGCATGTTTTTCTGAAAAAAGTGGAGCAAAGTCCAAACTGCCCCAGATCTGCCTGCCCGTCACCGGAGACTTACAAGGATTTTTATGACTGCGAGGCTGAAAATGTCTATGCGGTCACCCTGTCCGCCGCGCTCAGTGGTTCGTACAACAGCGCGGAACTGGGGAAAAAGCTTTATCTGGAAGAAAAGGGAAAGAAAAATATACATGTGTTCAACTCCAAATCCGCGTCTGTGGGAGAGACCTCCATCGCGCTGAAGATCCAAGAATGTGAAAAGGCGGGAATGCCTTTTCAAAAAGTGATCGAAACGGTAAACGCGTACATTGAGGGACTGCATACCTATTTTGTGCTGGAAACGCTGGAGCATCTGAGAAAAAACGGCAGGCTTACAGGATTAAAAGCGGTGGTTGCCTCCGTTTTGAACATCAAGCCCGTGATGAGCGCTACGGATGGCGTGATCATTCAGCTTGGCAGCGCCAGAGGGGTCCGGCGCGCGCTGGAGAAGATGATCGATTATGTGATCTCCCAAGGTGTGAAGACGGAGGAAAAGATCCTTGCCATATCTCACTGCAATTGTTTGAAAAGAGCGGAAATGGTGCGGGATGCACTCTTGAAAAGAGCAAAGTTTCGTGATATAATCTTACTTGATACGGGAGGCATCAGTACGCTGTATGCCGCTGACGGAGGAATCATCGTCACGTTATAGAGACAAAACAAGAGTTAGGAGATCCTTATGAGTACGAAGAAGGTAGAACAGTACAAGAACGAAAAGAAAAACAGGAAGGATACGCTGAAGAAGCAAAAACGCCAGAAGCTGGTTGCCCGGATACTGGTGGGTGTGGTATGCGTGGCGCTTGTGGGCTGGATCGGCTGGTCCGGCTACCGTTACTTTACCAAAGACAAAGAAGGGACCGACGCGGAAAACGTCCACACCGCGGCCATTGACAATTATGTCAATGAAGAGCTTCAGAGAGTGGAAGCCACGCCGTAAGGATACGCCGGATATAAGTTGCACAGATGATAGTATCACTACAGGAAAGGATCTGCGAAAATGCCAGATAAGCAGGAAGAACAGATTAGGATCGTACAGGAGACCGTTGCCGGCAAGGAGATCACCTTTGCCCATGTCATGGGTGGTCCGGCCCCTATCGTATATCAGAAGCTGGGGCTGAACCCACAGGTTGATTACGGTTCTTCTGCCATTGGAATTATGAATATGACGCCGCCGGAATCGGCGGTGATCGCATCGGATATCGCGGTGAAAAGCGGAAATGTGTATCTGGGGTTTGCGGACCGCTTTACGGGAACGCTGATCATCACAGGGGAGATCTCCGATGTGATGTCCGCCCTGACTGAGATCGTGGACTTTTTCCGGGATACGTTGGGGTATGTAGTCTGCAAGATAACAAAGAGATAGGAAGTACCGCCGTGACCAATATGACCACCGAACAATTACTGGAAAAGCTGTTCCATGACGACTACGAGCGTCTGAAAGGGAAAAGACTTCGGATGACCCGGGTGCGGGTTCCGGGGAAGGAAGTCTGTCTGGCACATGTGATCGGGTCTTCAAAGACAAGCGTTTATCAGAATCTCAGTCTGCATATCGGCGTTCATGAGGGGGAAGACCACACCGGGGACGCCATCGGGCTGATGCGGTTTACTCCCTGGGAGGCGGTTGTGGCCGCTACGGATATCGCGATGAAGAGCGCTGATATCGAGATCGGGTTTATGGACCGGTTTTGCGGCACGCTGATCATCACCGGAGGGTTGATTCAGGTACAGACTGCAGTGGAAGAAGTGGTCCGGGCTTTTCGTGAGGATCTTGGTTTTGCGGTCTGCAAGGTTCACAGAAGCTAAGAAGGCGGGATGGCGATGAAAAAGTTATTTTTAATGGGCAGGAGCGAAGCGGGGAAAACTTCTCTGACGCAGGTATTAAAAGGGGAGGAGCTTCACTATATCAAGACCCAATATACAAATTCAGAGGAGGACGTCATTGATACGCCCGGAGAGTATGCCGAATCAAAACGTTTTAGCGTTGGTTTGGCATGTTTTTCTTTTGAATCCGATGTGGTGGCTATCGTTCAGGCGGCAGATGAGCCGTATAATCTGTTTTGTCCGTGCCTTCGTTCGTTTATTCTCCGTCCGCTGATCGGCATCATTACAAAGACAGATTCTCCCTATGCCAACGTTCCTATGGTGGAGCAGTGGATGCGGGAC
This sequence comes from uncultured Lachnospiraceae bacterium, assembly GCA_947625995.1. Lineage (GTDB taxonomy): Bacteria > Bacillota > Clostridia > Lachnospirales > Lachnospiraceae > CANQUC01. The sequence continues at coordinate 8,124 of CANQQN010000006.1, read as the reverse complement.
GCGGGATGCCTGCGGATTTTTCATGTGAGCAATGTGACCGGCGAGGGGATCGAGGAACTGATGGAATATCTGGAAGAGGATCTGACGCAGATGACGATGGAGCAGGCCATGCAAAAGCAGCGCCTCGGTCTCAATGAATGGGACCCGCTGCCCGGCAGACAGCAGAGGGGCGGTAAATAACCGGGAATCACAGGCGCTGTTGAATAAACCCTTACCGGAAGGGTCATACTCCTACATAGAAGAAAAGGAGTGTGATGACATGGGTGGCCAGCAAAAGCGTGAAATGACCCCAGAGGAGAAGCAGCGCGAGCAGCTGAAATATGAGATTGCCGGAGAATTGGGCCTTCTGGAGAAGGTAAAAGCAAATGGATGGAAGGCGCTGTCGGCGAAGGAGACGGGACGCATCGGCGGACTGATGACGAAACGCAAAAAAGAACTGGAAGAAAATAAAACAATATAATAGATTTTTGAGGCACGTCGATTGTCACCTATTTTTATGAAAAGGTTGACAATCGATTTTTTTTATGTTACTTTCAATAGCATGAAAGAGTTTAAAGAACAAAAACGCAGGAGGATTTTGCATGGATGTCAAATCGCAGGTGCTGCGCCTTCTGGAAGAAAACAGAGGACAATATTTTTCCGGAAACCGGATCGCAAAGGAATTGTATGTAAGCCGGAATTCTGTCTGGAAAGCGGTGCGCAGTCTCCGAAAGGACGGCCACCGGATCGAAGCGGCCACCAATAAGGGATATTGTCTTTTGGAGGAAGACGCAATATTGTCAAAAGAGAGTATTGAAAAATATCTCACCGGAGATGGACGGAGCCTGCAGATTCATGTCCGGGGGAAAGTGACCTCCACCAACACGGTACTTAAACAGATGGCGGAAGAAGGCGCTCCGGAAGGGGCCGTGATCGCGGCGGACAGACAGTCCATGGGGAAAGGGCGAAGCGGCAGACAGTTTTATTCCCCTTCTGACACAGGTATTTATTTCAGCATTTTGCTCCGCCCCAAAATGACTGCAGAGGAATCTTTGTTTATCACAACGGCGGCTGCCGTTGCCACTTCAGAAGGGATCGAAAAAGCCACAGGCATTAAAACCGGGATCAAGTGGGTCAATGATGTGTTCTGCCGGGGAAAGAAGATATGTGGGATCCTCACAGAGGCATCTGTTGATTTTGAGACCGGCGGCCTGACCTATGCGGTGCTGGGCATTGGCATCAATGTGACAGACCCTGTGGGAGGATTTCCAAAGGAGATACGCGACGTGGCGGGTTCTTTGTATGGCACAGACCCTTGTGACGGCAGTGCCAGAAGCCGGATCGTGGGCGAGGTCCTGAGTATTTTTATGGGATATTACAGGCATCTGGCAAAGAAAACCTTTATGAAAACATACAGGGAGCGTTCTATTGTTATCGGCAGGATGGTAGAAGCCAGCGGAACAACGGGAAGCCTACCGGTAAAGGCGCTGGATATCGATGATGACGGCGCCTTGATCGTTGAGACAAAAGAGGGAGAAAAAATACGGATGAACGCGGGGGAGATTCGGATCCGTCCCTTTGAGGGCTCATTTTAAAGAGGAATCTTAAAATAAAAAATTGGAGGGGATCATGATGAAAGAAACCAAAAAGATGGCAACAACGGATCTTGTGCTGACCGGGCTCTGTACGGCGGTCATCGCAGTACTGGCGCAGATCTCGATTCCTATGCCCGGCGGCGTACCGGTGACATTGCAGACGTTTGCGGTGGCCCTCTGCGGCTATATTCTGGGCTGGAAGATGGGATTGGTCTCTGTGGCGGTGTACATACTGCTGGGCGCTGTGGGCGCGCCTGTGTTCACCGGTTTTAAAGGCGGCGTCGGCAGCATTCTCGGAGTTACCGGCGGGTTTATCTGGGGGTTTCTTCCAATGGCGGCACTGTGCGGACTGGGCGCCGGAAAGAAGACGGTTTGGAAGGCCAAACAGGCGTTGCCCGGTATTGCCCTTGGGATTCTCGGCGTGGCGCTCTGCCATGGAGCAGGCGTGATCTGGTATGCGTTCGCGACAAAAAATGCTCTTTTACCGTCATTTCTTTCTGTCAGCCTTCCTTTTATACCGAAGGATCTGGTGTCTGTTGTGGCGGGCTACATTCTTGCCTGTGTGATAAAGAGCGCGTTGTACCGCGCAAATGTGCCGGTAAAAGCGTAAAAAAGCCGAAAAAGGCTGTATGTTGATTTGTCCGCCCACATTTGCTATAATAAGAAAAAGCAGACCGGCGTCGGAAAACCGGGGTCGGATGTGACGGTTCCGGAACTGTTTTTGAACTGTCAGGAAGGAAAATCTGAAAGGGAGGACACGATTATGATAGCACTTGGAAGTGATCAGGCAGCATATAGGTTGAAACAGGAGGTCATCAGGCATCTGGAGGAACTGGGACTGGAATATAAGGATTTTGGCAGCTACAACGAAGAACCATGCGATTACCCGGTCTATGGCAAAGCGGTGGCAAGGGCTGTTGTATCCGGCCAATGCGAGAAGGGCATCATCATCTGCGGCACCGGCATCGGCATCAGCATTGCGGCAAACAAGGTCAAGGGCGCCCGGGCGGCGGTGTGCTCCGACTGCTTCAGCGCGGAGGCCACCCGTCTGCACAATGACGCGAATATTCTCGCCCTGGGCGCAAGGGTCGTAGGCCCCGGACTTGCGCTGAAGATCGTGGATACTTTCTTAAATACGGAGTTTTCCGGCGCCGAGCGCCATGTGCGCCGTGTAAACATGCTGGAAGAAGAATGACCACTTTTCCCCGCCCGTAACGATCCCAGATAAAGGATAACAAAGAAAACTTGCATCAGACCGAAAAATATGATATCTTTTATTTGTCGTTTTGTGCGAATAATGATAAGAGGTCGGATATTTATGGAGATACAAGAGAGTAGATCGCGAAATGAAAAAGCCAAAAGAATAGCAAAGATAGCCGGATTGGTTGTGGCAGCTTTGCTGTTCTTTTTGTTTACATTGATAACGTTATCTGTTTTTTGGATGTTCCGCACATGGACGGGCCTTACGGTCAATGAACTGGTATTTCACCTGAACGCGCCCATACAGGGGACGGATTCCGGCATTATCGTCAGCTTCCTCTTGCAGAGCCTGCTGGTGGATCTGCTTTTGACGGCAGCGGCGGTTGTATTGTACATAAAGATTCCCAAAAAGAAATGGCTGGTGGTAGCGGCGGGACTTGCCCTGAGCGTTCTGTGCGCGGCGGGCTCTATACTCTATATGTGGAGCAGGCTGGGCATTTCCCGTTATCAGAATAACCAGAATGAATATTCAGACTTTATTGACGAAAACTATGTGGCGCCGCAGTCTGTGAAGCTTACGTTTCCGGAAAAGAAGAGGAACATTATCTATATTTTTCTGGAATCTATGGAGATGACCTACGCGGACAAAAAGCACGGCGGCGCTTTCGGAAAAAATGTGATCCCGGAGCTGACGGATATTTCTCTGGAAAATGAGAATTTTTCCGGAGATTCCGGTATTTTGGACGGCGGCGAGCCTGTTACGGCAACCACATGGACGGCGGCCGCCATGTTCGGCCAGACGTCGGGATTGCCGCTTTTGATGCCTATCGAAAGCGACGACATGAGCAGCAGCCATAAAGAGTTTTTCCCCGGTGTGGTCACTATGGGAGACATCTTAAAAGAGGAAGGTTACAGGCAGTATGTTCTGACGCGGGCTTTGCCGGCAAGGGCCTGTATTTTACCCAGCACGGCGGATTTGAATTGCTCGATTACTATTTCTGCGTGGATGCCGGGTATATTCCGCAGGGATATAAGGTGTTCTGGGGATTCGAGGACGACAGGCTTTTTGACATTGCAAAGGATCAGCTGACAAAGATCAGCAGTGAGAGTGACGAACCGTTCAATTTTACCATGCTGACGGTGGATACTCACTTTGAGGACGGCTATAAATGCGCGGATTGTCCCGATACCTTTGGCTCAGACAAGTATGCCAACGTGATGGCTTGTTCCAGCAAAAAAGTGTCTGAATTTGTAGATTGGATCAAGAAGCAGGATTTTTATGAGAATACTACCGTTGTCATTGCGGGGGACCATCTGACCATGGACAGTGATTTTTGCGAAGATGTACCGGAAGATTACGAGAGAAAGGTCTATACCGCTTATATCAATTCCGCTGTGGAGTATAACAGTACCTCCTACCGGAAATATACTACGCTGGATATGTTTCCGACTACACTGGCCAGCCTTGGCGTGAAGATCGAAGGCGACCGTTTAGGGCTGGGGGCAAATCTATATTCTTCCGAGGCTACCCTTCTGGAAAAATACGATCTGGAGACCATTGATCAGGAACTGGAGAAAAAATCAAAACTGATCGATGAACTGACGGAAGGACTTGCGGAATACGGGGAGACGGAAGCTGCCCACAGGATCACGGGCACTGTGACTATCACGCCTGTGGACAAGGGGAAAAAGACATATCAGATCATCATCAGTGATCTGGAACCTGCAGACAATGTATTTAACGTGCAGTGCGCCGTGTGGGCAAATGAGGATCAGAGCGACCTGAAATGGTTTGGAGCCCGGAAGCAGGAAGACGGGACCTACAGGATCATTGTGAAGGCCAGTGATTTTGGATCTGTGCCCGGCCAATATACCCATCATGTGTATGTAATGGATCAGGAACGGGTATCCTACATGATCAATGGGCAGATGGTGAATATTGAATGGTAAATTAGGACACTCGGTCACGGCTGTCGGCGGATGTAGACGAGCCCTGCACCTCGTGTCCTTACGGACATTCGGTCACGGCTGTCGGCGGATGTAGACGAGCCCTGCACCTCGTGTCCTAAGGGACACTCGGTCACGGCTGTCGGCGGATGAATCAGAAACAATAAACGAGCCCTGCACCTCGTGTCCTAAGGGACACTCGGTCACGGCTGTCGCCGTATATTCCTCAATAAAAATACACCGGAGAATGTAAACACTCTCCGGTGATTTTTATTTTCGTCATGCATGGCTCTTAGCTTGCGTGGACGTTTTTATGGGCGGTTGAGAGCATGAGTTTGAGTCTGTTCAGCTGGTTGACTTCGCTGGCGCCGGGATCGTAGTCGATGGCCACAATGTTTGACAGCGGATACTGGTGGCGCAGTTCCTTGATGACGCCTTTTCCTACCACGTGATTGGGCAGGCAGGCGAAGGGCTGCGTGCAGACGATATTGTTGGTACCGCTGTGGATCAGTTCCATCATCTCGCCGGTAAGGAACCAGCCCTCTCCGGTCTGGTTGCCAAGAGATACAATGTCGGAGGCCATTTCGGCCAGCTTGTCAATATGTACGGGCGGCGTAAAATGCTTGCTCTTTTCAAATGCCTTGTGGGCGGCGCCTCTGAACCATTCCAGCGCATTGATGCCTATACGGCAGTACAGGGCGGTTGATTTTTTCATACCCAGATGAGACGCTTTGAACTCCGCGTTCTTAAAACAGTACATCAGGAAGTCGGTCAGGTCGGGAACCACGGCCTCCGCGCCTTCGGCCTCCAACTGTTCCACCAGATAATTGTTTGCCGCCGGCAAAAATTTTACAAGGATCTCGCCGACCACGCCGACTTTTGGCTTCACTTCATCGGTGATAGGCAGATTGTCGAAGTCCTCGATGATCTCTCTGCACATCCTCCTGAATGTAATGATAGAAGGGTGCTTCCCGGAGACGAAGGCCTTGCATTTTTCTTTCCATTTGTCATGGAGGGCGTTTGCGGAGCCCGGCGTTGCTTCGTAGGGACGCATCCGGTAGAGGGTGCGCATGAAGATATCGCCGAAGGTCAGCGCAAACAGTGCCTTTTTCAGCAGCGGATAGGAGAGCAAGTTAAAGCCCGGATTGGATTCCAGCCCGCTTAGATTCAGGGAAACTACCGGAATGTGACCGTACCCTGCTTTTCCAAGGGCGCGCCGGATAAAACCGATATAGTTGGTGGCGCGGCATCCCCCGCCGGTCTGGGTTACAATGACCGCGATCTTATTCACATCATATTTGCCGGAGAGGATTGCCTCCATGATCTGTCCCACCACCATCAGGGAGGGGAAGCAGGCGTCGTTGTTGACATATTTCAGTCCCATATCCACCGCCGCCCGGTTGTCATTTGGCAAAACCTCGATGTTGTAGCCGCAGGAGCGTAGCGCCGGCTCCAGAAGCTCAAAATGAATGGGAGACATCTGGGGGCAGAGGATCGTGTAGTTTTTGCGCATTTCTTTTGTAAATACAATGCGGTCGTAATTGGCAGGCTTGATCTCCCGCTTGATGTGACGGTCCTCTCGGACGCGGATGGCCGACAGTAGAGAGCGGATACGGATACGGGCGGCGCCAAGGTTATTTACTTCGTCGATCTTCAGCACCGTGTAGATCTTGCCGCTGTTGCACAAAATGTCGCTGACCGCATCGGTAGTTACAGCGTCAAGACCGCAGCCGAAGGAATTCAACTGGATCAAATCCAGATTTTCCTTTGTCTTTACATAGTTTGCCGCGGCGTACAGCCGGGAATGATACATCCACTGGTCCATGACGATCAGGGGACGCTCTACCTGATGAAGGTGAGAGATGGAGTCTTCCGTCAGCACCGCAAGGCCGTAGCCGTTGATCATTTCGGGAATACCATGGTTGATCTCAGGATCTACATGGTAAGGACGTCCTGCAAGGACAATGCCCCGCTTGCCTGTTTTTTCCAGATAGGAAAGAGTTTCCTCTCCTTTTCTGCGGATGTCTTCGCGAACGGCTTCCTGCTCATCCCATGCCTTTTTTGCGGCAGCTTTGATCTCCTCCGCCGGGATTTGGTGGTTTTTCGTAAATTCCTCCACAAGACGGTCGGAAATGGTCTCCAGACTGGTAAAGGATAAAAACGGATTTTCAAAGGTAATGTCGTCGCTTCGCAGTTCATCTACGTTATTCTTGATGTTTTCCGCGTAAGAGGTGACGATGGGGCAATTATAATGGTTGTTGGCTTCGTCAAACTCCACCCGCTCATAGGGAATGCAGGGGTAAAAGATGTATTTGATGCCCTTTCGGATCAGCCAGCTTACATGGCCGTGGGCAAGCTTTGCGGGATAACATTCGGATTCACTGGGTATGGATTCGATGCCAAGCTCATAGATCTTTCTGTTTGAGGTAGGGGAGAGTACTACCCGGTAGCCAAGTTCCGTGAAGAACGTGTGCCAAAAAGGGTAATTCTCATACATATTCAAAACCCGGGGAATGCCCACCGTGCCTCTGGGCGCCTGATCCTCCGGCAGGGATTCGTAGCCAAAGAGCCGCTGGTTTTTGTATTCAAACAGATTGGGCAGATGCTCTTTATTTTTCTCTTGTCCAAGCCCCCGTTCGCAACGATTGCCGGAAATGAATCTGCGGTTGCCGGAAAAACGGTTGATGGTCAGCAGGCAGCTGTTGGTGCAGCCCTTGCATCGTGTCATGGAAGTCTCAAACTGCAGGTCGTTAATCTCATCAATGGAAAGCATGGAGGACTTGCAGCCGTCGGTGTAGCGTTCCCTTGCGATCAGGGCGGCTCCGAAAGCGCCCATGATACCGGCAATGTCGGGGCGGACGCACTCGCAGCCGGAGATCTTTTCAAAGCTTCGCAGGACCGCGTTGTTGTAGAAGGTACCGCCTTGTACCACCACGTGGCTGCCAAGGTCTTTGGGATCGGAGATCTTGATGACCTTGAACAGGGCGTTTTTGATGACGGAATAGGCGAGACCGGCGGAGATATCCGCCACGCTGGCCCCTTCCTTTTGGGCCTGCTTCACCTTGGAATTCATGAATACTGTACAGCGGGTGCCAAGGTCGATGGGATTTTCGGCAAACAGCGCCGCCTCTGCAAAATCCTCCACAGAATAATTCAGGGATTTCGCAAAGGTTTCTATAAAGGAACCACAGCCGGAGGAGCAGGCTTCATTTAAAAGCACGCTGTCCACGGTCTGGTTTTTGATCTTGATGCATTTCATGTCCTGTCCGCCGATGTCAAGGATGCAGTCCACATCCGGGTTAAAAAAGGCGGCAGCGTAATAGTGGGAGACTGTTTCCACCTCGCCCTCGTCCAGCATGAGGGCGGCTTCCTTGGGGCTGACGTTTTCCAGACGGGAAACAAA
>CANQQN010000005.1 GCA_947625995.1 uncultured Lachnospiraceae bacterium | reverse complement strand
CATCCGATGGATCACCACAGACCGGTTCAGTATTTCCGGAAGCGTGATGCGGGCGTCATAAAAAGCAGTCCATGCATAACCGTTATCCGCCATCAGCGGCGGCATATCCCCGGCGTGAAAGGGATGGGCGGCTCCCGATGGATTGTAGTGGTTTCCGGTATTTGAAAAATCACCGGAACAGTCTCCGTTTTCATGAATGTGAAAGCCAAAGAACGCGCCGGGGTTGCCGTCCGTGCCCTCCGGCAGATGAAAAAGCTCCGCCTCTACCAGCATTCCGCCGCCGGGCATTTCATAAAACCTTACGGCACCGTTTAGCTTTGGATAACTTTCGTTTCCGTTGATCCAGGCAATGGCCTGTGGCCGGTTTTTGCCCAGTATTTTGAGTATGGAGTAATGTGAAACAGAAGAGAACATAAAATCCCTTTTTTATTATACATATGGAGGGATTAAAAAACTGTGACCGCCATGCAGAGGTTTTTCTTGCAAAATCTTCCCCAAACCTGTAAAATTTAAATAGAATGGCGCCGGCGTGTGCCAAAGGCGACACATTCTTCGTTTTTGCGACAAAAACAGGGAGAAAATCATGGAAAAACACGAAAAACGAAATTCATTCAAAGGTTCTATCGGTTTTGTTCTGGCAGCGGCCGGAAGCGCAGTAGGTCTGGGAAATATCTGGAGGTTTCCCTATCTGGCGGCAAAGGACGGCGGCGGGACCTTTCTTGTAGTCTACATTATTCTTGCCCTGACCTTCGGCTTTACCCTTCTGGTGACGGAGATTGCTATCGGGCGAAAGACAAAACAGAGTTCTTTGACGGCCTACGGAAAGCTGAATAGGAAGTGGAATTGGATTGGCGTGGTCTCCTGTCTGGTTCCCGCCATTATTATGCCTTATTACAGTGTGATCGGCGGTTGGGTTGTAAAATATCTGGCGGAATATGTGACAGGACACGGCGGCGCGGCTGCGGGAGATGGCTATTTTAACTCTTTTATTTCCCAGAATGTGGAGCCTGTGGTGATGACGGTCATCTTTTTGCTGGCAGTCGCGATCGTGGTCTACAGAGGCGTCAACAAGGGGATCGAGTCCCTGTCAAAAGTCCTGATGCCGGTTTTGATCTTATTTGTGATCATCATTGCCATATTTTCTCTGACCATCAGCCATACAGACGACAACGGCGTCACAAGGACGGGCCTGCAGGGTCTTGGCATTTATTTGATCCCGGATCTGGAGGGAATGACGGTCCAACATTTCCTATCGGTTGTGCTGGACGCTATGGGGCAGTTGTTCTACAGTCTCAGCGTGGCTATGGGTATTATGATCACATATGGCTCTTATGTTCGCGACGACGCGGATCTTCGGACTTCGGTCAATCAGATCGAGATCTTTGACACGGCGGTGGCGGTGCTTGCAGGCGTTATGATCATTCCGGCGGTTTATGCGTTCGCAGGAAAAGAAGGAATGGCGTCCTCCGGACCGGGGCTGATGTTCGTGACCTTGCCGAAGGTGTTTTCCACTATGGGTGGCATCGGAAATGTGGCCGGGTGCCTGTTCTTCGCCATGGTGCTGTTTGCGGCCCTTACCAGCGCCATATCCATTATGGAGGCCGTTGTGGCAAGCCTTATCGATCAATTCGGCTTTACCAGAAAAAAGGCGGTGTTGGTGGAGACGGCGGTTACGCTGGTGTTTGGCGTTGTGGTATGCCTTGGCTACAATGTGTTTTACTTTGAGGCAAAGCTGCCCACCGGGGCAACTGCCCAGATACTGGATATTCTGGATTACATCAGCAACAACCTGCTGATGCCTGTGGTCGCCATCGGCACATGTATTTTGGTGGGCTGGATATTAAAGCCGGAAGTGATCGTGAACGAAGTGGAGAAGACCGGGTGCAAAATGGGCCGGAAGCCGCTGTATATGGTGATGATCAAATATATTGCGCCGGTGCTGCTTGTGGTTTTATTCCTGAAAGCGCTGGGATTATAAAAGCGGTAACGATTATTTCGTGATACCTGCAAGGGATCGGCAAAATTGTGATAAGAAGAGAAAAGTGGGTGAGAGATATGGAACGTGAATATTTGGAGCAGAATGTATACGACGCGCTGCATGACCGGCTGCAGTTTCTCTTTCAGGAATTTGACAATATTTATGTGTCGTTTTCCGGAGGAAAAGACAGCGGCCTGATGTTAAATCTGGTGCTGGACTTCCAGAAGCGGTATTATCCCCAAAAGAAGATCGGCGTGTTTCATCAGGATTTCGAGGCGCAGTATACAGTGACTTCAGAGTATGTGGAACGGACCTTTGAGCGAATCAAAGATGATGTGGAGCCATACTGGGTATGTCTTCCCATGGCTACGAGAACGGCGCTCAGCAGTTATGAAATGTACTGGTATCCGTGGGATGACAAAAAACAGGATATCTGGGTGCGTGAGATGCCCAAAAAGGACTATGTGATCAACCTTGAGAACAATCCTATGACTACCTACCGCTACCGGATGCATCAGGAGGATCTGGCCAAGCAGTTCGGCCGCTGGTATCGTATTTCCCACGGAAATAAAAAGACGGTCTGTCTGCTGGGGATGCGGGCGGAGGAATCGCTCCAGAGGTACAATGGGTTTATCAACAAAAAGTATAGATACAAGGACGCCTGCTGGATCACCAAGCAATTCAAGGACGTGTGGTGCGCGTCGCCCATGTACGACTGGACCTCGGAGGACGTATGGCACGCCAATTATCTGTTCGCCTACGACTATAACCGTCTGTATGATCTGTACTATATGGCGGGCCTGAAGGTGTCCCAGATGCGGGTTGCCTCGCCCTTTAATGATTATTCCAAAGACGCGCTGAATCTGTACCGGGTCATCGATCCGCAGATCTGGGTGAAGCTGGTAGGGAGAGTGCAGGGCGCCAATTTTGCCAGTATCTACGGCCGCACAAAAGCCATGGGATACCGGAACGTGACCCTGCCAAAGGGCCATACGTGGCGGTCCTATACGCTGTTTTTGCTGGATACGCTTCCCAAAAGGCTCCGCAACAATTACGCAAAAAAATTTAATACTTCCATACAGTTCTGGCACAAGACAGGCGGCGGGCTGGATGAAGAGACCATTCAGGAGCTTCTGGACCACGGGTACAAGATCCGCAGAAACGGGGTTTCCAATTATACCCTCAACAAGAAATCAAGAATCATCTTTTTGGAAAAAATACCGGATGACACGGATGATATCTTATCGACGAAAGATATCCCAAGCTGGAAGCGGATGTGCTTCTGCATTCTGAAAAACGATCATATTTGCCGTTTTATGGGATTTGGCCTGACCAGAGAGCAGAAGAAACGCATTGAAGTGATCAGAGAAAAGTATAAAAGTGTGGAGGATATGGAATATGGAGTTTAAAAGTCCTGCTTACAATGTAATAGCGGTTCCCGTGGAAAAGATTTCCCCTAATCTGTACAATCCCAATACGGTGGCCCCTCCTGAGATGAAGCTGCTGTACGAGAGCATCCGGATAGACGGCTATACCATGCCGATCGTCTGTTACTATGATCAGGAAAAGGACGAGTATATCATCGTGGACGGATTTCACCGTTACCGGGTCATTATGGAAAACCCGGATATTTATGAGAGGGAAAAGGGAATGCTGCCGGTTTCGGTGATCGACAAGCCCATCGACAAGCGGATGGCAAGCACTATCCGCCACAACCGGGCCCGTGGCAGCCACGACGTGGATCTGATGAGCAATATCATCAAGGAGCTTCACGAGTTTGGCCGCTCCGATGCGTGGATCTCCAAACACCTTGGCATGGACCGGGACGAGATCTTACGGCTGAAGCAGATCACGGGGCTTGCGGAATTGTTTAAAGATGTAAAATTCGGTAAGGCATGGCGGCCCAAGGATGTAACCGACAGCCGGGAAAAGGAAGAAACGGACAAACCGGAGCCCTTTGAACCGGAGGAATAGAGAGGCGGCTGTCCGCAGGGGGGAGCAGTATGGCAAAATCCTACAATCAGAAAATGAAGCTGCTGTATCTGATGAAGCTGTTTCTGGAAAGATCCGATGAAGACCATGTGCTTACTATGGCGGATATTCTTGAGGAGATGTCCCGCTATGGTATTGCGGCGGAACGAAAAAGCATCTATGATGATGTGGAAGCCCTGCGGTTGTTCGGTATGGATATCGTCCACACCAAAAGCCGGCCTTCCGGGTACTATCTGGCTTCGCGGATGTTTGAACTGCCGGAACTGAAGCTTCTTGTGGATGTGGTGCAGTCCTCAAAATTTATCACCCGCAAAAAGTCCGCCCAGCTGATCAAGAAACTGGAAAGCTTAACTAGCCGGTATGAAGCGCGCCAGCTTGACCGGCAGGTGTTTGTGGCAAACCGCATCAAGACCATGAACGAGACCATCTACTATAATGTAGATAAGATTCACGGCGGGATCTCTCAGAATGTAAAGATTACCTTTCAATATTTTGAGTGGACTGTGGACAAGAGCACCCGCCTGAAAAAGAATGGAGCCCGGTATGAGATCAGCCCATGGGCGCTGACATGGGACGACGAAAACTACTATATGATCGGATATGACAGTCAGGCCGGGATGATCAAGCATTACCGGGTAGACAAGATGCTTTCCATCCAATTGACCACCAAACCGCGGGAAGGCGGAGAGATGTTCGATCATTTTGACATCGCCAGCTATGCGGGGAAGCGGTTCGGGATGTTTGGCGGCGAGGAAACGGATGTGGAGATGGTCTGTGAAAACCGGCTGATCGGTGTGATGATCGACCGTTTTGGCAAGGAAGTCGCTGTGAAACCGGTAGATGAGGGACATTTTTCCCTGCGAACCCGGGTGGCCTTGAGCGATCCTTTTTACGGATGGCTGTCCGGTCTGGGAACGGGCGTATCTATCCGCAGACCGGAAGCCGTTGTTCAGAGATATAAAAAATTTCTGGCGGACCTTATGTCCGGTTATGATTGATAGGACCGGTTTTCTAAAAGGTCAGAATACCCGCTGGCTCATATTGCTGTTGTGGTAAGCCGGGTCATTGGTCACGTCTTTTCCAAACCATGCAGGCGGTTCAAAATTTTCGGCCGCTTCGATGGTGGGAAATTCCACTTCCACAAGACGCAGCGGCGCAAAAGGCGGGTCAAAAATGTCCAGTTCCGCGGTGAGTCCTTCGGGCAGAGGGATCCGGTAACGGGTCTTGGAGATGATGCGGCCGTCGGCCTTTTCCTTCAGGTGTTCGTAAGCCTGTTGGTTCAGTGGCAGGTTGTGCTCTTCCCGGGCCAGAAAGCCGTGGGATTTGTACGTGAGATAATAGTCGTCGCCGTCCCTGCGGACTCGCACCACGGGCTCCACGCAGAGATATCCCTGTTCCATATGGGTGTGGGGATATTGTTCCAGATCTTTCGGCAGGCTGCCGGTCAAAAATTTCCGTTCTATTTCCATGATGATTCCACTCCTTTATAAAATGAATTGCCCGGAGCCGTACCGGCCATCAGTTGCCGGCGTAGCTGATAGGGGCTGTTTATTATCATAAAAGACCCGGCTGACAAATGCAAGAAAAAACTGACTCAGGGCAGATGTTCACCTCTATTGGCGCATATTTTTCAAAAATATAGAAAGAAAGTTGAAAAATGCCTGAAAAACACAGGAAAAAGGGTTTGTATTTTCAAATAAAGTGTGCTATACTTTGGAAATGATTAAAAGTGGGTTACTATCCGCTTCGAGACCCCCAAAGAGTGGGTTTCGGGTTTCCCACCCAATTAAGGAGGATTTTTGAATGAGTTTACAAGTGGAAAAATTGGAAAAGAGTATGGCCAAACTGACCATCGAAGCAACTGCAGAGGAATTTGATCAGGCAATGGAAAAAGCTTTCCAGAGAAGTAAAAATAAAATCAGTATTCCGGGATTCCGCAAAGGAAAAGTGACAAGACAGATGGCGGAGAGGATGTACGGTCCCCAGCTTTTCTATGAGGATGCCGTCAATCTGCTGATCCCCGACGCCTATGAAAAAGCGCTGGACGAGTGCGATCTGGAGATCGTAAGCCAGCCTAAGATCGACGTGACGCAGATGGAAAAGGGCAAGCCGTTTATTTTCACAGCGGAGGTGGCGATCAAGCCGGAGGTGACGCTGGGACAGTACAAAGGGATTGAAGTGGCCAAGGCGGACATTCAGGTGACCGATGAGGAAATCGACGCCGAGATCGCCAAGGAGAGGGAAGCCCAGTCCCGGATGATCCCCGTTGAGGATCGGGCTGTGCAGGACGGCGATATCACTACCATTGACTTTGAGGGCTTTGTGGAAGGCAAGCCTTTTGAGGGCGGCAAGGGAACGGATTATCCCCTGACCATCGGCTCCCATTCTTTCATCGACACCTTTGAGGAGCAGCTGATCGGCACAGCCATCGGCGAGGAAAAGGAAGTCAATGTGACATTCCCCGAGGAATATCAAGCAAAAGAACTGGCCGGAAAGCCTGCTATGTTCAAGGTGACGGTGAAGGAGATCAAAGTAAAAGAGCTTCCTGATGTGGACGATGAGTTCGCTCAGGAGGTATCAGAATTTGAAACGCTGGCAGAGTACAAAGAGGATATCAAAAAGCAGATCACAGAGAGAAAAGAAAAGCAGGCGCTGACCCAGAAGGAAGACGCCGTAATCGAAAAGATCGTTGAGAATGCGCAGATGGAGATCCCGCAGCCCATGATCGACACGCAGGTACGGCAGATGACGGATGAGTTTGTTTCCCGTCTGCAGCAGCAAGGCCTTTCCGTGGAGCAGTACATGCAGTTGACCGGTCTGACCCCGGACAAGCTGAAGGAGCAGATGGAGCCTCAGGCGTTGAAGCGGATCCAGAGCCGTCTTGTTCTGGAAGCGGTTGTTGACGCTGAAAAGATTCAGATCTCCGATGAGAAGCTGGATGCCGAGATCGAAAAGATGGCCGGCATGTATCAGATGGAGCCCGAAAAGCTGAAAGAAGTCATGGGCGACGTGGAGAAAAAGCAGATGAAGAGAGACATTGCCGTACAGGAGGCAGTGACCTTTGTGACGGACGCGGCAGTGGAAGTAAAATAATGGAAATTTGCAAGGAGGTATTGCTATGAGTTTGGTACCTGTTGTGATTGAGCAGACCAGCAGAGGAGAACGCTCCTACGATATTTATTCCCGTCTGTTAAAAGACAGGATCATCTTTTTGGGGGAACAGGTGGACGATGTGTCTGCCAGCCTGATCGTCGCCCAGCTTTTGTTTCTGGAAGCAGAGGATCCGGGCAAGGATATCCACCTGTACATTAACAGCCCCGGCGGTTCCGTAACGGCAGGCATGGCGATCTATGATACCATGCAATATATCAAATGCGACGTTTCCACCATCTGCGTGGGAATGGCTGCCAGCATGGGCGCGTTCCTGCTTGCGGGGGGTGCCAAGGGCAAGCGGTTTGCTCTCCCCAATGCGGAGGTAATGATCCACCAGCCTTCCGGCGGTGCGCAGGGACAGGCCACGGACATTAAGATCGTTGCGGATCACATCAGCGAGACGAAGAAAAAATTAAACCGGATACTGGCTGAGAATACCGGGCAGCCGATCGAAGTCATAGAAGTGGATACCGAGAGAGACAATTATATGAGCGCGAAAGCGGCTGCGGCGTATGGATTGATCGACAAGGTGATTACAGGCAGATAATATAAAGAGGGCGTTGCAATAGATGAATGACAGGTCGGTTGCAATACCCTCTTTCAAAGCTTTGTGAAAGCGTTGCAGATACGAAAGATAATAGACAGGAGTATATCAGGAAAGAGGTAGTCATGGCGGGAAAAAATAATCAGGAGATCATTCACTGTTCATTTTGTAATAAGACACAGGATCAGGTCCGAAAGCTGATCGCAGGCCCCAAGGGCGTTTATATCTGCGATGAGTGTATTGACATCTGTGCGGAGATACTGGAGGAAGAATTTGACGATCTGCAGGATACCGGAGAGATCAACCTGCTGAAACCGGAGGAGATCAAGGAGTTTCTGGACGATTATGTGATCGGGCAGGAGGAAGCGAAGAAGGTATTGGCAGTCTCTGTGTACAATCATTACAAAAGGATTCTGGCAGGAAGAGATCTGGGCGTGGAGCTTCAGAAAAGCAATATCCTGATGCTTGGGCCTACCGGCAGCGGCAAGACCTATCTTGCCCAAACGCTGGCCAAGCTGCTCAACGTGCCGTTTGCCATTGCGGACGCCACTTCCCTGACGGAAGCCGGTTACGTAGGCGAGGATGTGGAAAATATTCTGCTGAAGATTATTCAGGCCGCGGATTATGACATCCAGCGGGCGGAGTACGGCATTATCTATGTGGATGAGATCGATAAGATCACAAGGAAATCCGAGAACGCTTCCATTACCCGCGACGTCTCAGGCGAGGGCGTGCAGCAGGCGCTCTTGAAGATTTTGGAGGGCACTGTTGCCAGCGTGCCTCCTCAGGGCGGCAGAAAGCATCCTCATCAGGAGCTTCTGCAGATTGATACTACGAATATCCTGTTTATCTGCGGCGGCGCTTTTGAAGGTCTGGACGCCATCATCGACGCCCGGCTGGACCAGAAGGCTATTGGCTTCGGCGCGGAACTGGGAGACCGCAAAAACCGCAATATTGGGGAACTGTACCAACAGGTGCTTCCCGAAGATTTTATCAAATTTGGACTGATCCCTGAATTTATCGGCCGTGTGCCCATCAATGTGGCCCTTGACCAGCTTGATAAGGCCACGTTGATCCGCATTCTCACAGAGCCGAAAAATTCGATCATCAAACAGTATCAGAAGCTGTTTGAACTGGATCATGTAAAGCTGTCCTTCGAGGATGACGCGGTGGAGGCCATTGCGGACAAGACCATCCAGAGAAAGACAGGCGCAAGAGGTTTGCGGTCCATTATGGAAAAGACCATGATGGATCTGATGTATACCATTCCTTCCGATGAGACCATCGAAAGCTGTGTGGTGACAAAGGATATGGTGGAAGGCAAAGAAGGTCCCCGGATCACAAGACGGGAAGTGACGCCCAAGCCTGCAAGGAATTCCCGCAGACGCAAAAGCGAGCGGGAAAATGCAGATGAAATTGCCTGAGACTGCAAGGAGTGACAAAAGATTACATGGAAGGACTAATGAAAAAGCTGCCTCTGGTAGCTTTGCGGGGCATGACCATCGTACCGCATATGGCCGTACATTTTGACGTAAGCAGAAAGCAATCCATCCGGGCGGTAGAGCGGGCCATGATCAAGGATCAGATGTTGTTTGCAGTGGCCCAGAAGGATATGCAGGTCATGGAACCGGGTGTGGAAGATTTGTATCAGGTCGGCACTGTCTGTAGGATCAAGCAGGTGCTGAAGCTTCCAAACAAGGTGGTGCGGGTGCTGGCGGAAGGGATTGAGCGCGCCCGGCTGCAAAGTCTGGATGATACGCCGGGATATCTTGTGGGGGAGGTTTTTCCCATGAACCGCCTTATGGAAGAGCCGGAGGATACGGTTCATCAGGCCATGAGGAGACAGCTCCATACCTTGTTTTTGAGATATGCACATTTTGATCCCAAGCGTGGGAAGGAACTGGCGGTTCACTTAGAGAGTCAGCAGACGCTGGGAGATTACATGGAGCAGCTGGCTGTCCATTTTCCCGTGGATTACCGGGAAAGGCAGAAATATCTGGAAGCGGCAAGTCTGGAGGAGCAGTACGAGGTTCTGGTGGCGTATCTGCAGAATGAGATCGAGGTGCTGGGCATTCAGAAGGATCTGCAGGAAAAGGTACAGCAGCGGGTTGACAGACGGCAGAAGGAATTTATATTAAAGGAACAGCAGAAGCTGATCCAAGAAGAATTGGAGGAAACCGAGTTTTCCCCCAAGGATGCGGCGGCTTTCGCGGAGGAAGTCAAAAAGCTTACCGCCGGTGAGCCGGTGAAGGCGCATATCCTGAAGGAGATCGGCAAGTTTCAGGCGGCCGGCCCCGCTTCCGCGGAAGGCGCCATGCTGCGGGAATATATCGAAACCCTTCTTGAGATGCCATGGGACAAAAAATCTCAGGACAACGACGATATACAGAATGCCAGAAAGATCCTTGATGAGGATCATTACGGCCTTGAAAAAGTAAAGAAACGCGTTCTGGAATTTCTGGCGGTGCGTACACTGCTGGTCAGTCAGGGCGCGGGAAGCGCGGATGCCCCCATCATCTGTCTGGTGGGGCCTCCCGGTACGGGGAAAACCTCCATTGCCAGATCGGTGGCAAGGGCGCTGGACAAAAAATATGTCCGTATCTGTCTGGGCGGCGTCCGGGACGAAGCGGAGATCCGCGGTCACAGAAGAACCTACATCGGAGCCATGCCCGGCAGGATCGCCGCAGGCATCCGGCAGGCGGGGGTGAAAAATCCGCTGATGCTTCTGGATGAGATCGACAAAGTCAGCAACGATTACAGGGGAGACACCGCTTCGGCTCTTTTGGAAGTACTGGACGGAGAGCAGAACAGCAAATTCAGGGATCATTACATTGAGATGCCGCTGGATCTGTCGGAGGTATTGTTCATCGCCACGGCGAACTCCACCCAGCCCATTCCCAAACCGCTGCTTGACCGTATGGAGATCATTGAACTCAACAGCTATACCGCAAATGAGAAGCTGCAGATCGGGAAGAAATATCTGGTATCCAAGCAGATCAAGAAGAACGGGCTTCTGAAGAAACAGCTTTCCATCCATGAGGCTGCGCTGAAGGAGATCATTCAGTCCTATACAAGGGAGGCCGGCGTCCGGGAGCTTGAGCGCAAGATCGGCGAGATCTGCAGGAAAGCCGCCATGGAGCTTCTGGAGGGAAAGACGGAGAAGGTCACGGTCACCAAAAAGAATCTTTCGGAGTATCTTGGAAAGCCGCTGTATTTTACAGATATGGCAAATAAAAAGAATGACGTGGGCATTGTCCGGGGCTTGGCGTGGACCAGCGTAGGCGGCGAGACGCTGCAGATCGAGGTCAACGTGATGCCCGGAAAAGGGGAAATCTCTTTAACAGGGCAGTTGGGGGATGTGATGAAGGAATCCGCGCAGGCGGGGATCAGCTACATCCGCTCTGTCAGCGGCCGGTATGCCATTCCCGACGATTATTTCCAGAACCACGATATCCATATCCACATTCCCGAGGGAGCGGTACCGAAGGACGGCCCTTCGGCGGGCATCACCATGGCTACAGCGATTTTGTCTGCGGTCACCGGCACGCCGGTGCGCTGTGACGTGGCCATGACCGGGGAGATCACGCTCAGGGGCAGGGTGCTTCCCATCGGCGGCCTGAAGGAAAAAACCCTTGCGGCCAAAAACGCGGGGATCAGGACGGTGATCGTGCCCGAAGCCAACCGCAGGGATGTGGATGAATTTGAGCCGGAGATCACCGAAGGCATGGAATTTGTCTATGTGACCTCCATGGATGAAGTGACGGCCAAGGCGTTTGCGTAACGTCGGAGTCAATAGGCCACAGGGTTTGCCTGCGGACCATAAGACAAAGAAACGATAGAAGCGGAGAAGACAGATGGTTATTAAAAGTGCAGAGTTAGAGACGGTCTGCGGCATTACCAGCACATTACCGAAAAACGGGCTGCCGGAGGTTGCCTTTGCAGGCAAGTCCAATGTGGGAAAGTCTTCTCTCATCAATGGCCTGCTGAACCGGAAGGCGCTGGCGCGGACATCCGCGCAGCCGGGAAAGACCCAGACCATCAATTTTTATAATATCAACAAAGAATTGTATTTTGTGGACCTGCCGGGGTACGGCTACGCAAAGGTATCTTTGGAAGCAAAAGAAAAATGGGGCCGGATGGTGGAACGGTATCTGAACACCTCAAAGCAGCTGCGGACGGTGTTTCTTCTGATCGACATCCGGCATGAGCCCTCGGCAAATGATAAAAATATGTATGCGTGGATCTTGGACCGGGGATATGAGCCGGTGATCGTCGCCACAAAGCTGGATAAGATCAACCGCAGTCAGGTGCAGAAGCACCTGAAAATGGTGCGGGACGGCATTCGCGCAAAACAGGGAACGAAAATATTTCCCTTTTCTGCCGTGACAAAGCAGGGCAGGGAAGAGATCCTGCAGTATATTGATACCAAGGTCAAAGGCACCGGAGAGCCTTCATGATCATGTGATCGCTACAAAACAGAAAGGAAAACAGATAATGCATAAGGAACTGGCAAAAACTTACGATCCTGCCGGACTGGAGGACCGGTTATACAAAAAATGGGAGGACAACGGCTATTTCCATGCGGAGCCGGACAGGAGCAAAAAACCCTTTACTATCGTAATGCCCCCTCCAAACATTACCGGGCAGCTTCATATGGGACACGCGCTGGACAACACCATGCAGGACATTCTCATCCGCTACAAGCGGATGCAGGGCTACAACGCCCTCTGGCAGCCGGGAACGGATCACGCCAGCATCGCCACAGAGGTGAAGATCATCGAGACGCTGAAGGAACAGGGGATCGAGAAGGAGGATCTTGGCCGCGAAGGGTTCTTGAAGCGGGCGTGGGAATGGAAGGATGAGTACGGCGGCCGCATCATCTCCCAGTTGAAGAAGATGGGCTCTTCCGCCGACTGGCAGCGGGAGCGGTTTACCATGGACGAGGGCTGTTCCGAGGCCGTGACGGATGTATTTATCAAATTATATAAAAAGAAACTGATCTATAAAGGCTCCCGCCTGATCAATTGGTGTCCGGTGTGCCAGACCTCCATCAGCGACGCGGAAGTGGAGCATGTGGACATGAAGGGCCATTTCTGGCATATCAAGTATCCGGTGGTGGGCATGGAAGGCAAATATCTGGAGATCGCCACCACCCGTCCGGAGACCATGCTGGGTGATACAGCGGTGGCGGTGAACGCGGAGGATGACCGTTACAAAGACCTGATCGGCAAGATGGTGGAGCTTCCTCTCACAGGCCGTCAGATTCCGATCATCGCGGATGAGCACGCGGATATGACAAAGGGAACCGGCGTGGTGAAGATCACCCCCGCCCACGACCCCAACGATTACGAGGTTGGAAAGCGCCACAATCTGGAAGAAATCAATATGATGAACGACGACGGCACCATTGCGGCTATCGGCGGCAAGTATGCGGGCATGGACCGTTATGAGGCCCGAAAAGAGATCGTGAAGGATCTGGACGCCCTTGGACTTCTTGGAGAGATCGAGGAACTGGTGCACAGCGTCGGCACCCATGACCGCTGTAAGACGGTGATCGAGCCGCTCATCAAGCCCCAGTGGTTCGTGGCTATGAAAGAACTGGCAAAGCCTGCCATAGAGGCGGTAAAGAGCGGGGAACTGAAGCTGGTTCCTCCCAGAATGAATAAGATCTATTTTAACTGGTTGGACAATATCCGCGACTGGTGTATTTCCAGACAACTTTGGTGGGGACACCGGATCCCGGCCTATTACTGTCAGGACTGCGGAGAGATCATCGTTGACAAACATGAACCTGCGGCATGTCCCAAATGTGGAAGCACCCATATCAAGCAGGATGAAGATACCCTTGACACTTGGTTTTCCTCTGCCCTGTGGCCTTTTTCCACGTTGGGCTGGCCCAAAAAGACGGAGGATCTGGACTATTTCTATCCCACGGACGTGCTTGTGACCGGCTACGACATTATTTTCTTCTGGGTGATCCGCATGGTATTTTCCGGCCTTGAGCATACCGGAAAACTGCCCTTTCACACGGTGCTGTTCCACGGGCTGGTGCGGGATGCCCAAGGCCGCAAGATGAGCAAATCTCTTGGCAACGGCATTGATCCGCTGGAGGTTATTGACAAGTACGGGGCCGACGCCCTGCGGCTGACTTTGATCACCGGCAACGCCCCCGGTAACGATATGCGTTTTTACTGGGAGCGGGTGGAATCCAGCAGGAATTTTGCCAACAAGATCTGGAACGCGTCCCGTTTTATTATGATGTATTTGAATGATACGAAGATCGAGAAGCCAAAGGAGGCGCTGTTTACCCCCGCAGACCGCTGGATCCTGTCAAAGTTCAACACCCTTGTGAAGGATGTGACGGAGAACATGGACAAGTACGAGTTAGGGATTGCGGCGGACAAGGTGACGGAGTTCATCTGGGAGGAATTCTGCGACTGGTATATCGAGATCTCCAAGGCGCGGCTTTATAAAAAGGAGGAGGCGCCGAAAGAAGCGGACGCGGCGCTGTGGACGCTGCAGAACGTGCTGATTGGCGCGCTGAAGCTTCTGCATCCCTTTATGCCGTTTATTACGGAAGAGATCTTCTGCACCATCCAGAGCGAAGAAGAATCCATTATGATCTCAAGCTGGCCGGAATATGACGCCGCCCTTTCTTCACCGGAGGACGAGGCCATGATTGAGGCGGTGAAGGATATTACAAAAGGCGTCCGGAATCTCCGGGCGGAAATGAATGTTCCAAACAGCAAGAAGGCACAGTTCTTTGTTGTTTGTGCAGATAAAAAATACGCGGAATGGTACCAAATACAGAAAGCAGATTACAGCGCGTTCATCGGCGCCAGCAGCATTCACGTGCAGCAGGACAAGGACGGGATCGCGGATTCCGCGGTGTCCGTTGTGCTCCCTCATGCCACCGTATACATTCCTTTTGAAGATCTGGTGGACGTGGAAAAGGAACGGGAGCGCCTGAACAAGGAAAAGGAGCGCCTGAACAAGGAAATCGCCCGGGCCAAAGGCATGTTGGAAAACCAGCGGTTTTTGTCAAAGGCGCCGGAGAGCAAGGTGGCCGAAGAAAAAGCAAAGCTTGCCAAGTATACCAATATGCTGACACAGGTGGAGGAGCGGCTTGTGCAGCTGTAAACAGCGGAATGGAGGAATCAGGTTATCATGATCGACTTTGACGAGGAATTAAAAAAGTATCAGCCCAGTCCCGAAATTGAAAATCTGGAAGATGCGGTAAACAGGCAGGATCTGACGGATATGACCGACATCATGAAGGAAATGATGAAGGAAGGCAAAGGAAGAAAGTAATTTCTGTACAGAGACAGGTGAAAAAAATGAGATGTTATAACTGCCATGCAGAATTAACAGAGAGAGAATTCTGCACCGTCTGCGGTGCGAACGTTTCAGCGTACAAGAAAATCATACGCACCTCCAACGCGTATTATAACGACGGCCTTGCCAAGGCAAGGGTGCGTGATCTCACCGGCGCCGCGGAAAGCCTGCGTCAGAGCGTCAGATACAATAAGAACAATACTGATGCCAGAAATCTGCTGGGATTGGTTTATTATGAGACCGGAGATGTTTTCCACGCGCTGATAGAATGGGTCATCAGCCGTTCCCTGCAGGAAAAGGACAACGATGCCAACCGGTATCTTCAGGAGATCAAAGGCAGCAACGGCACGCTGGAGCGGGCGAAACAAGCCATCAAAAAGTATAATCTCGCACTGAATTATGCCGGGAATAACAGCGAAGATCTGGCGATCATACAGCTGAGAAGAGTACTGGCGCTGAACGGGAATATGCTTTGTGCCCATCAGCTGCTGGCCCTTCTGTATATGAAGAACGGTGATTATACAAAGGCAAAGAAGGTCCTGCGGAAGGCGCAGCAGATCGACACCAACAATACCACCACCCTGAAATATCTCCGGGAGGTGGAACGGCTGTATGCCATCAGCAAAGGCAATCCGGAAAATATCCGTACTTCCGGCACCAACAAAGACCGTATCAATTACCAGAGCGGCAACGATACGGTGATCCAGCCCACCTCCTTCAAGGAATCCAGCGGGCTTTGGACGGTGGCCTATCTGTGCGCGGGAATCGTCATCGGCCTTCTGATCGCATGGTTTTTGATCCTTCCATCCCAGAGGAACGCCATCCGTGACGAATACCGGAAGAAAGAACAGGCGTTGTATGCCAAGCTGGAGAGCGCGGAGCTTCCCGCCACGGAAGAGCCAAGGGCCACGGAGAAGCCTGTGGGGACAAAAGAGCCTGAGGATACAAAGGAGCCGGAGAGCACGAAAAATCCTGCCGGCACAGAGAATCCTGCCGGCACGAAAGAGCCGGAAGACAGTCAGGATTCCGGAACCGGTGGATTGGATGAAGAGATTTACGGCAATGGAGACACCATGCAGATTGACAGCAGTATGTCGGCGGAGGATTATTTCAAACGGGGCAGCGACTGGTACGATTACGGGGACTATGAGGATGCGGTATCGAACCTGCAGAAGGCCCTTGCGCTGGATAATGAGCATCTGATGAGCCTGTATTATCTGGGCCGCGCTTACCAAAAGCTGGAGGAAAACAGCAAGGCGATCTCGGTATACGAGAGGATCATAGAACTGTATCCCGACAATGAACTGGCGGACGACGCCCGCAGATTTATCGGGGAACTGCAGTAACATACGACAGCAACATTAAAAATTACGAAAGAAGAGAATGTCAGATAGGGCATTCTCTTTTTTGTGTCAAAAGAAGCATTTATGACGCAAAAAACCCTGCCGGGCGTGATCCGGGTTTTAAAAATTCTGGAAAGGTGGAGATCATATGAGTGAAGTAAAAATAGAAAACGGCAGACTGACGGTGTTTGTACCGAAGGAACTGGATGATCACAATGCAAAAGAGATCAAGGAGCAGGTGGATAAGGTGCTGGATTCTGAGTGGATACGCACCATTATCTTTGATTTTCGGAATACGGCTTTTATGGACAGTTCCGGAATCGGCATGATATTGGGGCGGTACAAAAAGATCAACTACAGCGGCGGCAAGGTAGAGGCGGTCCATATGAATGACCGAATCCGCAGGATGCTGATCCTGTCCGGGCTTTATCAGGTCGTAAGACTGGAAAAAAAGGGGGAGTAGCGCATGAAAGAAAAAGAGCAGAAGATCGCCGGGGCAGCAAAGGAAGAAAGACAGAACCACATGAAATTGGAATTTGACAGCCGTTCGGAGAACGAAGGGTTTGCCAGAGTGGCAGTGGCGGCTTTTATGACGCAGTTGAACCCCACCATAGAGGAGGTGGCGGATGTAAAGACCGCGGTCTCCGAAGCGGTAACCAATTCTATCATCCACGGGTATGAGGGCCGTGTGGAAAAGATCATTATCCGGTGCAGCATCAAAGGGGATGAACTGGAGATCACCGTTGAGGATCGGGGAGTGGGGATCCCGGATGTCAAGGCGGCCATGGAGCCTCTGTACACTTCAAAGCCGGAACTGGAGCGCTCCGGTATGGGCTTTGCCTTTATGGAGGCTTTTATGGATACCCTTCGGGTAGAATCTACGCCGGGCGTCGGAACTGCCGTACATATGATAAAGAAAATCGGGACCGGGCAGTGGGGAGATTAGAAAGGCGGATGGATGACACCAAAAAATTGATCGCGCTGGCTCATAAGGGAAACCGGAAGGCGAGGAACAGGCTGGTACAGGAAAATCTGGGCCTTGTGCAGAGCATTGTCCGACGTTTCCGGGGAAGGGGTACGGAAGACGAGGATCTGTTTCAGATCGGCAGCATCGGACTCATCAAGGCCATTGACAAATTTGACCTTTCTTTTGAAGTGAAATTTTCCACTTACGCGGTGCCGGTGATCACCGGAGAGATCAAACGGTTCCTTCGGGACGACGGCATGATCAAGGTGAGCCGGAATCTGAAAGAGACGGCTATGCGCGCAGGTGCCGCCAGAGAGAGCATCCGCCGGGAGATCGGCAGGGAGCCTACCATCGAGGAGATCAGCGTGAAGATCGGCGTGGAGCAGGAAATGCTGGTGCAGGCCTTGGAGTCAGGCGAACAGGTAGAGTCCCTGCAGAAAGTGATCTTTGAGGGGGACGGCAAGCAGATCTGCATGGAGGACCGGCTCATCGACAACAAGGACGAAACGGAGTCCATGCTGAACCGCATTGTCCTTGCCCAGCTTCTGGACTCTCTGGGAGAACAGGAGAAAAAGCTGATCTGCCTGCGCTATTTTGCGGACAAGACCCAGACAGAGGTGGCAAAGGTGCTGGGCATTTCTCAAGTGCAGGTTTCCCGGCTGGAAAAAAAGATCCTAACCTCCCTGCGGGAGCAGACACTAAAGTGACAGGCTTTTATTTTTTCATTCTCGGATTAAAAATGAGGGAAGCCAGATAGCCGAAGATCAGCGCGCCGCTGATGCCCACGGCGGTGGTCTTCAGCCCGCCGAGGAAAATACCGATGAAGCCTTCCTCTTTGACAGCCTCCTTTACGCCGTCAAAGAGCAGATTGCCGAAGCCCAGCAGGGGGACGGTTGCGCCTGCGCCCGCCAGATCCACAAATTTTGGGTAGATACCCACGGCGCTGAGCACCGCGCCGGTACAGACCAGCAGCACCATGATGCGGCCGGGCATCAGTTTTGTTTTATCCATCAGGATCTGTACAAGGGCGCAGATCAGGCCGCCGATCCAGAAAGCATTAAAAAATTCCATAGGATACCTCCATTTTATTGATATTCAAGGACGACACCGTGGGCAATGCCCGGCACGGTCTGTCCTTCATTGAAGCTGACAGTCGATAAAAGAGCGCCTGTGGGAACCATCAGGATCCGCTTCCATGTGCCGCTCCGAAGCTGCTTCAGGATATAGGCGCTCAGCATGGAAGCGCTGCAGCCGCAGCCGCTGCCGCCTGCATGGGTGTCCTGCGTCTTGGGATCGTAGATCTCGATGCCGCAGTCCATGTGCTGCCTGCTGATGTCGTAGCCTTTGTCCCGCAGGAGCTTGAGCAGGATCTCCTGACCGATGGTGCCCAGATCACCGGTGATGATCTTGTCGTAATCCTCCGGCATCCGGGAAAAATCCTGAAGATTTTTGAAAATAGTATCGCAGGCGGCGGGAGCCATGGCGGCGCCCATATTCATGGAATCCTGAACGCCGAAATCGGTGATGGCGCCGGGCGTGGCACCGGTAATACGGATGTGGCTTGTAATGGCGCCTGCATGTTCCTCGTTAGACAAAATAAAGGCGCCGCTGCCGGTGACGGTCCATGTGGCGGACAAGGGCCGCTGATTTCCGTATTCCAGCGGGAAGCGGAACTGTTTTTCCGCGCTGCCGAAGTGGCTGGAGGTTAAGCACATCACCTTGTCCGCGAATCCGCCGGATATGGTCATGGCGCCAAGCGTTAAGGATTCTCCAAGGGTAGAGCAGGCGCCGTAAAGTCCGAACAGCGACCGGTTTAAATCCATGAGGCCGAAGCTGGTGGCGATGTTCTGTCCCAGCAGGTCTCCGGCGAAAATATACCGGATATCCCCGTAGGTAAGCCCCGTCTTCTGAAGTGCAAGGGCGGCAGTCTGCAGCTGCAGCTGGCTTTCCGCTTCCTCCCAAGAATCTGTTCCGAAGTAAGGATCTTTCTCTACTTTGTCAAAATAGTGTTTGTAAGGTCCCTGCCCTTCTTTTTCTCCCACAATGGCGGCATCACCGATGAGATAGGGAGGATTCTCAAACTGTATACTCTGTTCGCCTAATATCTGGTTCATGTTCTTTTCTCCTTTTTCGCAATCTTTTTACACCACGCCGATTTTTGTAAGAATGTAATAGATCAACCCCAGTCCCGAAGAGGTGGCAAGGCCGTAGAGGATCACCGGTCCCGCGATGGTAAAGATCTTGCAGCCGATACCGAAGACTTGTCCCTCTTTCTGAAATTCGATGGCAGGGGCGGAGATGGAATTGGCAAAGCCCGTGATCGGCACCAGCGCCCCGGCGCCGCCGAATTTCGCAATGGCAGGGAACAGATTCAGGCCGGTGAGAAGGGCACTTAAGAAAATGAGGGTCAGGCTTGCCCATGAGCCGGCGATATCCTTGCTCAGATCCAGAGACCGGCAGTAGTGGATGACGCACTGGCCTATGAGGCAGATAATCCCGCCTACCAGAAAGGCTTTGCACATGTTCAGAAGGGTGTTGTGGGTGGGCGTCACCGAAGATACATATTCGTTGTATTGCTGTTGCTGTGTTTCGCTGATTTTAGACATCGTTTTCTTCCTTTCTATTTGGTCCATCCCATATAAAACTGCAGCAGGGAACCAAGGGTTTTTCCAAGAGCCAGACTGGTGATCACAAATCCAAGCCCTTTGTAGATATTTGCCCGCCGGAAAAGTACGGGGATCACATGGAGTACTTCCGCAAGGGCGATGGCAAGGGCGCCGGTGAACATGCCGGCGAAAACGCCGAACACCACTTCTCCCGGCAGCCCCACAGGAACGCCCAATTCAAAAATAGACACCAGATTGCCCAGAACCGCGCCCAGCAGGACGCTGTCTTCATAAAACAAAATATGACTGGCAGTGTGGGTTTTTCCCGCCATGCGGTTGATGACGCCGATGGAGAGTACAAAGGCAAAAAGACCGCCGGCAATACCGGCGCCGCTGCTAAACCCGATGACTGCCAGAATGATCTGTTTAAGAAGCATTGTTTCCTCCCTTCCGGCTGTCATAGCTGATCAGGGATTTGTTGACATCGTACTCATACTGTTCCATCTCTACCTCAATGGGAGTAGGGTCCGTGGTGATCCGGTGGCCTGAAAAATGATTAAAAAAGCCAAGGATCCCAAAGGCAAGGCCAATGGAATAGGAGATCTCCAGCACCGTGATCTTATCGGAGGTCTGTCCGGTGAAGGAATGGTATAGTTCCTCGAAGACAGAGCCTGCCGACACATCGTTGTTAAAGGTGATAATGGTGAAAGCGGCTCCGAAAAAGCAGATAACGCAAACCAGCGCTACCTTGAGCCATTCCAGAACCTTGGAAGGGCTCTTGGGAGGCAGGTATTCCACGATGATGTCGGTCTCGCCCAAGGGAGTTATGTCAATAGACGGATAAACATCCTGAATTTTAGCTATAATATCTGTAACTGTAAAAATTTTCCGCTGTTTTTTGGAGCCGGAAAACTGTGCCATGGGAATGGTATTCAGTCTGTTTACCACCGTTTGCTCAGCGCATATCAGCGTGGCGACGTCTCCAAGCAGCGCTTTTTGCGACGATACCTGCTTTTTTTGTTCCAGTTTTAAATAGAGAGTATCCATATGCTGCTCCTTTCCGGCGGTAAGCGCCGGATCAATGTGTTCGTTTTCAACTAGAATCTCCCATTTTGTGAAAAATATGCGGAGGGTGTACGAAAGTTAATGCAATTTGGAGTAAAGTGTGCTATACTACTTCTGTATGTAATTTTTTGTAATTCAAAGCAATGGATTGGAGAGTACGATGAAAGAATATGTTCTGATGAGTGACGCAACGCTGGACCTGCCAAATGATGTAATAGAGGATCTTGGGATCGAAGTGGTTCCCATGCAGTTTACCGTTGATGAAAAGGATTATATGCATTATCCGGATGAGAGAGAACTCTCCATGAAAGAGTTTTATCAGATGCTCCGGGACGGAAAGATGTCGGTGACATCACAGGTCAATCCGTCCATGTATGAGGAGATCTTTACTCCTTTTTTGAAGGAGGGAAAGGATATCGTCTATGTGGCGCTCAGTTCAGGATTGAGCGGCACCCATCAGGCTTCGGTGATGGCGGCGCGGACGCTTATGGATAAATATCCCGGCGCCCGTATCCACTGCGTAGATTCCCTCTGCGCATCTGTGGGAGAAGGGCTTCTTGTGTACAATGCCGGCGTGATGAAGCGGGACGGCTGTGACTTTGACAGCCTTGTTGTCTGGCTGGAAGAGAACAAAGAATTGGTACAGCATTGGTTCACGGTGGAAGATCTGTTCCACCTGAAAAGAGGCGGCCGCGTTTCTGCGGTGACGGCTGTGCTGGGTACGGCGCTGTCCATCAAACCGGTACTCTCCATTGACAGAGAAGGCAAACTCTATGTGGAGAACAAGGTCCGCGGCATGAAAAAGGGCATGGAATATCTGATCGCCAAGCTGAAGGAAAACGGCGTGGATACGTCTTCTCAGGTTGTCTGCATCGGCAACGCGGACTGCATTGAAAACGCGGAGCTTTTAAAAGACCTGCTGATCAAAGAGGAGCTTGTTAAGGACGCCATCATCTGCGGCATCGGTCCGGTGATCGGCACCCATGTGGGGCCGGGAATG
>CANQQN010000004.1 GCA_947625995.1 uncultured Lachnospiraceae bacterium | reverse complement strand
TTCTTTCTCTTTGAAATCTTTCAGGGTTGTTTTACTGTTCAGTTATCAAGGTGCTCCTGCCGCCTGCGGGGCCTCCCCGCCGTCGGCAACTTCCACAGATTAACACATCTTTTCCCTGTTGTCAACAGTTTTTTTATTTTTTTCTAAAGATATTTTAATCTGAAATTGCATTCTGTTGCCAAAGCGACAGTGATGTTATTATATAATGTGATTTTCCAATTGTCAACGGGTTTTTTGCATTTTTTTTGCATATTTTCAAGGCATTTTGCCCATGGAAAAGGCTAACCACAATATCTTGTGTTTCGGGTTTTATCAACCACATTTTCATGGAAGAACGCCTTCTTCGATCCAGCGGCTCACATCCTCAAAAACCTGCTGCCTGTTCACCTCGTTCAGCAATTCATGCCGCTTGCCTTCGTAGACCTTCGCGGCAACACACTCATATCCTTTTTCCTTTAATGTGTCTATCGTATTCTGAAACTTCTTTTTCCCGCCGGTAACGGGATCTTTTTCTCCTGCGATAAACAGGACGGGAAGCTTCGGATTCTCCAACTTCCAGTTATGATCTGCATACGCATTTCTTAATAGAAGAAACAGGTTGCGATAGCCGTTTACTGTGAACATAAATCCGCACCCTTTGTCCTCCTCATATTTTTTTACCTGCCAGGCATCGCTGCTGATCCATGCGCTCGGACCTTCCTCGGCAAATTCTTTTGCATACAATCCCATAGCCAGCTGATGGATCAATCTGCTGTGGTAATTGCCGCCTCTTACCCTGCCGATGATCTTAGTAAGCAGGATTGCCACCCCCACCGCCTTATTATTGCAGGGAGCGCCGCAAAAGATCACCTTAGCCAGTTCCCCGTCATATTTCTTTACATAGCATCTGGTCACAAGAGAACCCATACTGTGCCCGAACAGGACAAGAGGCAGGCCGGGATATTTATTCTTTATATATACAGATACCTGATGCACATCTTCAACAATATATTCGCCGGAAAGATCATAGAAATACCCCAGATCCTCCTCGGACCGGACGCTGCCGCCATGGCCCCTGTGATCATGGATCACACAGACATATCCTTTCGCGCTCAGATATTCCATAAAAGGGAAATACCGTCTTCCATGCTCGGCCATTCCGTGGGCAAACTGGACGATCCCCTTTCTCTTTCCGTCGTCCGGAACCATCTCTGTCAGTTCCAGAGCAAGTCCGTCACAATCCGAAATCAACTTTTTACTTTCTATCATGGGCTCCCGCCTTCTTTCATTCCTACCGGCCGCGCCCTCCTTGGCCGGCTCAGTTTGCCTTCAATTCTTTCCACAGATCATTGTATAGCTCCGTAATTTCCGGCGTCATTTGAAGATACAGTTCACAATTGTCCATTGATGATTCTTCCGGCACGATCGTCCTGTCATTTTTAAGCTCTTCATCCATATTCTCAATGACGGCCTCGTTTGGCGTCGAATAGTAAATATACTCGAAATTCTTCTCTGCAATGTCCTCACGGCACAAAAAGTCCAGAAATTGCGCCGCCATATCTTTATCCTTACAGTATTTAGTGATGCCCCAGCCATCCAGCCAGATATTGGAGCCCTCTTTCGGCACCACGTATTCCAGATTTTCATTATATTCATGTCCCAGATAGGCTTCACCGGAATAAACCACCGCCATAGCGGCATTCCCAGCCACCACTTCGTCTCTGGCCTCATCTACCAGATAAGCCTGTACATCCGGTTCCTGCTTCAGGAGCAGTTGATGAGCCTCCCGGATCTCCTTTTCACTGGTAGTATTCAGTGAATAACCAAGATATTTCAGGGCGACCATATAGGCGTCCCGAATGCTGTTCTGCATGATCAGATCGCCGGCATACTGACCGTTAAAGAGCACTTCCCAACTGTCAACAGGCTCTTTCACCTTCGTCATGTCGTAGAGAATCCCTACGGTTCCCCAGAAATAAGGCACAACGTATTGATTCTCCGGATCAAAGTCTCTGGCAATCTCCCAATATTTATCGCCGATATTTTCCTTGTACTCCATAGAACCAATGTCAAAGGGCTGCAGTTCTCCTTCGTCGATAAGCCGCTGCAGCATGTAATCGGAGGTGCATAACAGGTCGTATCCTATCGCCCCTGAAATATATTTTGAATACATCTCCTCAGGAGTCAGGGCCTCTTCATATTTGATCTCAATACCTGTTTCTTCCTCAAAGATATCAAGCACTTCCGGATCCATATACTCTCCGTAATTGAAAACGGTCAGCGTTCCTTTTTTTTCGCTTTTTCCGCAACCGCAAAGCAGACCCAGAGCCAGCGCAGCCGTTATTCCAAATAAAACAACCCTTTTTTTCATATTGAAAGCTCCTTTCCTATATTAATACGCTTTTGCGGACCATTGTCCGGTCAATATGCCTTTCTCTCCCTTAAAGACTGTTCCGCCTGCTGCTTCTCCCTGTCAGGCAGGAAATTTGTGATCAGCAGAATGACAAAGATCACCACGAAGATCAACGTTGACAGGGCGTACATCTGCGGCTTGATCCCCTTTCGGATTTCCCCGTAAATCATGGTGGATAATGTGTTGACACCGGCTCCCTTTGTGAAATAGGTGATCACAAAATCATCCATGGACATGGTCAGCGCCATAAAAAAACCGGAAAGGATCCCGCTCCATATCTGCGGCAGGATGATCTTTACAAACGCATAGGAATTGTTGGCTCCCAGATCTCTGGCCGCCTCGTAGACGCTTAAATTCAGCTGCCGCAGCTTGGGCATGACACTCAGGATCACATAGGGGATATTAAAGGTCACATGGCTGATCAATACGCTTGTAAATCCAAGGGGCATAAACCGCACAAACCACAGCATCAGCGCGATCCCGGTAACGATCTCCGCATTCAGGATCGGAATATTCGTCACCGCCATCACTACCTGATAGTTGCGTTTCTTCATGGCCTGAATGCCTACCGCCCCCAGCGTGCCGATGATCGTGGCAATGGCCGCCGACCCGAAGCCGAGTGCAAGCGTGGTCTCAAGGGCATCCAGAATACGGCTGTCGGAAAACAGCTTTACATACCAGTCCAGCGTAAATCCGCCCCAAGTCACCCGGGACCGAGAATTGTTGAAGGACAGCACGATCAACATCAGGATCGGCAGATATAAAAATGCGATGATCAAAGCCAGATATCCTTTGCACAATGCTTTTTTTAACTTTACCATACCGTCGTTCCTTTATCTTTCAGATCGTTTTTCATCGTAAATGCAAGGCTCACAAGCACAAAGATCATCAGAGAGATGGACAGACCGGAGCCTGCATGCCAGTTCATGCTTTTAGTAAATTCCTGTTCAATGATATTGCCGATAAGCTGGAGCTTTCCTCCGCCCAAAATATCCGCGATCACAAAGGACGTCATGGCCGGCACAAACACCATGATGACGCCGCTGACCATCCCCGGCGCGGAAAGGGGAAGGATCACCTTCCAAAACACCGCTTTGCTGCCGGCGCCCAGATCTCTGGCCGCTTCTATGGTGTCCTCGTCAATGTCCGATATGGCATTGAAGATGGGCAAAATCATAAACGGAAGGAAATCATACACCGTACCGATCATCAGGGCGACCCATGAATTGCTGATATGCAGCGGCCCGATGCCCAGCTTCCCCAGCAGAAGATTCAGAACACCGTTATTTGACAGGATCATCTGCCACGCCAGAATACGAAGGATAAAATTCATCCACATAGGCAGGATCAATATAAAAATGGCAAAGCCCTTTTTGTCAAGATGCAAGCTTTTTAGGACCATTGCCGCCGGATAGGCCAGCAGAACACAGATCACCGTGCAACCAAAGGCGATCCCCAGAGACAGAAGCAGCGCCTGCCTGTTGATGGGATCTATAATGGATAGGATATTTTCCAATGTAAAGCTGCCGTTTTTATCCATCAGCGCGCTGACGGCGATGGTCACCAAAGGCAGGAGGATAAATCCCACCACCCAGATCAGGTAAGGGGCCGATAAATATTTTCTTTTCATTCTCTGGTCACCTCTGCATCTTCCGATCTTGGCTTGTGCATGATCTGAATATTATCTGGCAGCACGTACAGGCCCACCATATCTCCCACAGAAGGAGCCGTCACGTTCTGGCTCACCCACTCATAGTCTTCCGTTTTGATCTTGATCTCATAGTACGCGCCCTTATACAACACCGACAAGACCCTTCCGTCAAAATAGCCGCTGCCGGCTTCCTTGATCTCCAGATCCTCCGGGCGGATCACCACGTCCACCGGTTCGTTGACGCCAAAGCCCACGTCCACGCACGCCACCTTCCGGCCGAGGATGGAAACCATCTTATCCGCCAGCATGATGCCGTCAATGATATTGCTCTCCCCGATAAAGTCCGCTACAAACGCATTGCGGGGCTCATCGTAAATGGACTTGGATGTGCCCATCTGCTGAATGATGCCTTTATTCATCACGACGATCTTATCGGACATGGTAAGGGCTTCCTCCTGATCGTGGGTCACATAGATAAAGGTGATCCCTACTTCTTTTTTGATGGTGATCAGTTCCCGCTGCATATCGTGGCGCAGCTTCAGGTCAAGGGCGCCCAGCGGTTCATCCAAAAGAAGCAGATCCGGCTCGTTGACAATGGCCCGGGCAATGGCGATCCGCTGCTGCTGGCCGCCGCTTAGGGACATGGGATCTCTCTTCTCATAGCCTTCAAGGTTCACCAGCTTCAGCGCATATTTGATCTTGTCCTGAATATAAGCCTTGCTCTTTTTCTTCAGCTTCAGTCCGAAAGCGATATTCTCCGCCACATTCATATGGGAAAAAAGGGAATATTTCTGAAACACCGTGTTCAGGTTGCGTTTGTCCGGCGCCAGATCCGTAATATCCTGCCCGTTGAAGATAACCCTTCCGGTATCCGGTTTTTCAAATCCGCCGATAATTCGCAGCGTGGTGGATTTGCCGCATCCTGACGGACCGAGCAGCGTGATAAATTCGTTCCTTTCTACCTGAAGGTTCAGATGCTCAATAACTTTTTTCCCGTCAAAGGATTTTGAAATATCGTTCAGTTCTAATATCATATCGCTCATACTGCCTCCTAAAAACTGGGCGGCGCGCTGATCCAAAGCACCTTGGCCTCTTTTCTTCCCACAGCCTCCAGCTTGTGCCGCTTTGTAGCGGCAAAGTAAAAGGAATCTCCTTTTTCCAGCGTATAGACCCGCTCCCCGAAATGCAGCTTCACACTGCCGGAGATCACATAG
Source organism: uncultured Lachnospiraceae bacterium (assembly GCA_947625995.1). Classification (GTDB taxonomy): domain Bacteria; phylum Bacillota; class Clostridia; order Lachnospirales; family Lachnospiraceae; genus CANQUC01. The sequence goes on along the minus strand of CANQQN010000004.1, from coordinate 17,845 downwards.
CCGAATTCCTCTCCCTCATGGGGTTTGTCAAAGGGAAAACCCTGCTTTGCTTTCAGCGTCACAAGGATGGGCTCGATCATGTTGCTCTGGGCCGTTGGTACCAGCCACAGGATACTGTTTTCATCCTTGTCCGTCTTCTCAAAATAATCCTCCGGCTTGTATACGATCTGCGGATCCTCCTCCTCATTGAAAAAATCCGAAAGATTACTGCCCAGACACTCTACGATGTCTGCCAGTGTAGCAAGGGAAGGAATGGTAAGTCCTCTCTCTACCTGAGAAATAAATCCTTTTGTAAGCTCTGCGCGGTCTGCCAGCTCCTGCTGCGTCAGGCCGTTCTGATTGCGCAGATTTTTCATTTTATTTCCGATATATGTATCCAGCTTCATAAAAATCTCCATTCCGGAGCGTTTGCGCGACGGGGCGATGAAAACTGCGGATGCAGCTTCTCATCTGCCATCAATGGGATTTGGGAACGCTCCAATCCCGATGTGAAAAATCAGTGTATCAGTGTGATTTTTCAATCTATCTCCTTTTCCGGTCGGACCGGCAATATTAAAACTTATTTGTCGCTGAGATTAATTATACTTATACTAAACAAAAAGTCAACTATTTTATTGTTTTATTTTCGATTTTTGTCGGATACCGGCGAATGCTGATTTTTCTTAAAAATAAAGCGTTTTTTATGCAAAGGACACAAAATATACATCTTTAAAATGTTGACGAGCGTCCTTTTTTTTGCTATTTTATACATAACGAAATTATAATTATGTGAACCAAGATCCGGAAAGGAGGACCATATGGTGCAAAATTTTTCAGAGATCACTCCCGAAATCCGTACCCTTGCCGCTTTGTGCAGGGAAAATAACAACATTGATCCCACACTGTATTCCAAATATGATGTAAAAAGAGGTCTCCGTGATATCAACGGAAAAGGTGTCCTTACCGGACTTACAGAAATTTCCGAGATCCGTTCCGGCAAAGAGGTGGACGGCAAATCCGTGCCCACCGACGGACAGCTTTTTTATCGGGGCTACAATGTGGAGGATCTGGTAAGAGGATGTATGGAAAGCAAGCGGTTTGGCTTTGAAGAGACCACCTACCTGCTGCTGTTCGGCGAGCTTCCCTCCGCCGGAGAGCTTGAAGATTTTCAGAAAGTACTTGCAAGCTACCGTTCCCTTCCGCCCAGCTTTGTCCGCGACGTGATCATGAAGGCGCCCAGTCAGGATATGATGAATACGCTGGCACGAAGCGTCCTGACTTTATACTCTTACGATGAAAGACCGGACGACATTTCTTTGGAAAATGTGCTGCGTCAGTCCCTGTGCCTGATCTCCCAGTTTCCTCTTATGTCGGTCTACGGTTATCACGCATACCGGCATTACCACTGTGACGATAGCCTGTTTATCGGCGTTTCCGATCCCAAGCTGTCAACGGCGGAAAATATCCTGCATATCCTGCGTCCCGACGGCGCGTACACCAGACTGGAGGCGCAGGTCCTTGACATTGCCCTGATCCTTCACGCAGAGCATGGCGGCGGCAACAATTCCAGCTTTACTACCCATGTGGTGACCTCCTCCGGCACAGATACTTATTCTGCCATCGCGGCGGCTCTGGGCTCCTTAAAAGGTCCCCGCCACGGCGGAGCCAATGTGAAGGTGGCCCACATGTTCAACGACATGAAGGAATCGATCCACGACTGGAACGATGACGACGAGATCCGCAGATATCTTTCGGATCTTCTTGACAAGAAGGCCTTCGACAAATCCGGCCTGATCTACGGCATGGGCCATGCGGTATATTCGATCTCCGACCCGAGAGCCCGCATTTTCAGAAGCTTCGTGGAGCGTCTCTCCACAGAGAAGAACCGCGTGGAGGAATTTAATCTCTATGCCAAAGTAGAAAAGCTCGCTCCTGAAGTAATCGGGCAGAAACGCAGTATTTACAAAGGTGTCAGCGCAAACGTAGACTTTTACAGCGGCTTCGCCTATCAACTTCTGAACCTGCCGCTGGAACTGTTCACCCCGTTCTTCGCGATCTCCCGTATCTCCGGCTGGTGCGCCCACCGGTTGGAGGAGTTGCTCTCCGGCGGCAAGATCATCCGCCCTGCCTACAAGAGCGTTTGCAGCGAACGGCCCTATGTTCCCATTGAGGATCGTTTGTGATCAAAACTATCATAGCTTTCTTATTACATATCAGGAGAGCGCCGCAAATACTGTCTTGCGGCGCTCTCTTTTTGAGAATATGACGACTTTTCATTGCTACTACTTGTATTTTTTTTTAAAAAGAGGTACACTCTGTGATAGAGGGATAAAAGAAAAGGGTTTTTGTCCCCATTATTATTTTTACTACATAAAGAGGATGCTATGAAAATTATAATTGTCGGATGTGGAAAGGTAGGCTCCACCTTAGCGGAGCAATTGAGCAAAGAGGGCAACGACATTGTGGTGATCGACCCCAATTATGAACGCGTGCAGCGTATCTCCAATGAATTTGACATTTTGGGTATTGCCGGCAGCGGTAGCAACCACAGCGTACAGGAGGAAGCCGGCATCGGATCCGCCGACCTGCTGATCGCGGTCACAGGCTCCGACGAGTTGAACCTGCTCTGCTGTCTGATCGCAAAAAAAGCCGGTAACTGCCATACGATCGCAAGGGTCCGCAGCCCCGAATACAATCAGGAAGCCCGCTTCATTCAGGAAGAACTGGGCCTTGCCATGGTGATCAATCCCGAGCTTGCGGCGGCCATGGAAATTGCAAGGCTGCTTCGGTTTCCTTCTGCCATCAAGATCGAAACCTTTGCCAGAGGCAGGATCGAGCTGCTTCAGTTCCGGGTGCCGGAAAAGTCCATCCTGCATAATATGAAAGTGCTGGAGATCCCCGCTTCCCTGAAATGCGACGTGCTCATCTGCGCGGTGACCCGCAACGATCAGGTAATCATTCCCGACGGCAATTTTGTATTACAGTCTTCCGACGTGATCTCTATCGTAGCTTCACCCAAAAACGCCAGCGTCTTTTTCAAAAAGATCAAGATCCAGACCAATCAGGTGAGGGACGCCATGATCATCGGCGGAAGCACCACCACCTATTATCTGGCGCTGCAGCTGCTGGCTATGGGGATCGGCGTCAAGATTATTGACAAGAACCGCCAGCGCTGCGAAAATCTGTCTGAAAATCTGCCGGAAGCCACCATCATCTGCGGAGACGGCACCGATCAGACGCTCCTTGGCGAGGAAGGCCTTGCCATTACAGACTCCTTTGTAGCCCTTACGGATCTGGACGAAGAAAACATTCTTCTTTCTCTGTTTGTCAGCGACAAATTTCCCCAGATCAAAACCGTTACAAAGGTAAACGGCTCCACTTTCAACAATATCATCCGGAAATTAAATCTGGATACGGTGATCGATCCCAAGCTGATCACCGCCGAATACATTGTCCGCTATGTCCGCGCAATGAAAAATTCCATTGGAAGTAACGTGGAAACCCTGTACCGCCTTGTAAACAACCAATTAGAAGCGCTGGAGTTCAATATCCGCGAAAAAGCGCCGGTACTGAACATCCCGCTGGAACAGTTGAAATTAAAGAAAAATCTTCTGATCGCCTGTATCATCCGGAACCGGACGCTCATCACCCCCAGAGGACAGGACAAGATCATGTTGGGCGATAAAGTGATCGTAGTGACCACAAACACCGGTCTCAACGACATCAGCGATATACTCGCAGAACATTAAGGTGGTATTTAAATCATGAATTATAGAGTAATCTTTAATCTGCTGAGCTCAGCCAGCTTTTTTGAGGCTGCATTCCTGCTCCTGCCTCTGGTAACCGCGTTGATCTATGGGGAAAATGTGGCGATGGCCTATGTGATCTCCATTCTGATCTGTCTGGGCGTGGGCACGCTCTTTCGACTGTTCAGGCCGAAAGAAACGACCATGCATGCCAAGGAAGGATTTTACGCCGTAGCCGTGTGCTGGATCTTATTTTCCCTGCTTGGCGCCATTCCCTTTGTGATCACAAAAGAGATCCCCAATTACATAGACGCGCTGTTTGAGACCGTTTCCGGTTTTACCACCACAGGCGCCAGCATCCTTACGGATGTGGAGAGCCTGACTCACGCCAGCCTTTTCTGGCGGAGCTTTACCCATTGGGTTGGCGGCATGGGCATTTTGGTCTTTATCATGGCCATCCTGCCAAGCAAGGGAAACGGTTCCATTATCCACCTGATGCGGGCGGAAAGCCCCGGCCCCAGCGTCAGCAAGCTGGTTCCCAAGATCCGCCAGACTGCCGCGATCCTTTATGCCATCTATTTTGGCCTGACCGTGCTGGAGATCATTCTATTATTGATCGGGAGAATGCCGCTCTTTGACGCGCTGACTCTTTCCTTCGGCACAGCCGGCACCGGTGGTTTCGGCGTAAAGGGAGACAGTATCGGCAGCTATACCCTGTTCCAGCAGGGCGTGATCACTGTCTTTATGATCTTGTTCGGTATTAATTTTAACTTTTATTACTTTCTGCTTGCAAGAAAATTTGGCCAGGCGATAGGGATCTCCGAAGTACGGGTGTACCTTTTGGTCATCCTGTCCTCCGTGGTGATGATCGGCCTTAACACGATGTTTATGTACGACAACGCTTTTCTGGCCTTTCACCATGCCGCGTTTCAGGTAGGTTCTATCATGACCACCACCGGCTACACCACTACTGACTTCAACCTGTGGCCCGCGTTTTCCAAAACGATCCTTGTGGCGTTGATGTTTGTAGGCGCCTGCGCCGGCAGTACCGGGGGCGGGATCAAGGTTTCCCGTATCATGCTTTTCTTAAAAGGGATCAAAAACGAGTTGGCCCTTGCCGCTCATCCCCGCAGTATACGCAAGGTAAAGATGGACGGGCATACGGTAGAGCCAGAAGTGATCCGTTCCGTTAACGCATATTTTGCGCTGTATATTGTGATCTTTGCGGTTTCCGTGCTGATCATTTCCTTAAATGAATTTGACCTGACCACTAACTTCACCGCCGTAGCCGCCACCTTAAATAACATTGGACCCGGTCTGGAACTAGTGGGTCCCACCGGAAATTTCTCCTATTTTTCATGGGGTTCCAAACTGGTCCTGATCTTTGACATGCTGGCCGGCCGGCTGGAACTGATCCCATTATTTATGCTCTTTGCACCGCCCACATGGAAGCGGTAACAAGAATATCAGTCTGCAAACATAGGCGTTGACAGGTAACGGTCCCCTGTATCCGGAAGCAGGGCGACGATCACCTTGCCTTTATTTTCAGGACGTTTTGCCAGTTGCGTGGCCGCATGCACCGCAGCGCCGGAGGAAATGCCTACCAGAAGCCCTTCTCCTCTTGCGAGCAGCTTTCCCGCCGCAAAGGCGTCCTCATTTTCCACAGGAATGATCTCATCGTAAATACCTGTATTCAGCGTATCCGGCACGAATCCCGCGCCGATCCCCTGAATCTTATGGGGTCCCGGCGTACCCTTCGACAGTACCGGCGACCCCGCAGGCTCCACGGCCACGATCTTCACATCCGGATTCTTAGATTTCAGATATTCTCCCACGCCTGTCAGCGTGCCGCCGGTGCCTACGCCCGCAACAAAAATATCCACCTTGCCGTCGGTATCCTTCCAGATCTCCGGACCGGTGGTCGCACGATGGATCGCGGGATTTGCCTGATTGGTAAACTGGCTGGGAATAAAACTTCCTTCGATCTCTGCAGCCAATTCGTCTGCTTTTTCTATTGCGCCCTTCATTCCCTTTGTACCGTCGGTAAGCACAAGCTGCGCTCCATAAGCCTTCAACAGATTGCGGCGCTCAACGCTCATGGTCTCCGGCATGGTCAAGATCACCTTATAGCCTTTAGAAGCCGCTACGGCGGCCAATCCAATGCCGGTATTTCCGCTGGTGGGCTCAATGATCACCGCGCCGGGTTTCAAGATCCCCTTCTCTTCCGCATCCTCGATCATCGCTTTTGCAATTCTGTCCTTTACACTGCCTGCCGGGTTAAAATATTCCAGCTTGGCAACAATCTTTGCCTCTAATCCATTGGCCTGCTCGTAGTTCTTTAACTCCAAAAGCGGGGTTCCACCTACAAGATCTGTGATTTTTTCTGCAATTTTCATACATAACACTCCTTATTATTTAATTCCTACAAATACTACCGATTTGATAGGATTTATTATAGCACCCTGTTTTTTCCATGTCAACTGTTTTTTATCGCCAAAAAACGCGGGTTTTTCATCCGGCATAAAACTGTGGCAGGACAAACGGTAGTCTTGCCGCGCGCTTATGGAGTTTTCCTTGACAAACGCCCTGCTTTCTCCTTATGATGATATCAGGATCTTCCGGCGGCAGATACTGCCGGCAAAATCCTATGTTATAGAACTGAAACCGTGAAGCAAAAAAAGATAAGGAGCAGCGAATCCGACATGAAAGAGACAGCTATGAATAAACAACGATTTCCCGGCGAAGAAACTGCTGCAAAGCAAAACCGCAAAGCGCTGATCGCCATGAGCGGCGGCGTGGATTCCAGCGTCGCGGCCTTCCTGATGAAAAAACAGGGCTACGACTGCATGGGCGTTACCATGAAGCTGTTTCACAATGAGGACATCTCTGCGCCGGAGGGCCACACCTGCTGCTCTCTGGACGATGTGGAAGACGCCCGCAGCGTGGCCTTCTCTCTGGGGATCCCTTATCATGTATTCAATTTTTCCGACCGCTTCAAAGAGTGCGTCATCAACCGTTTTGTCGCCGCTTACGAAAAGGGCGCTACCCCAAATCCCTGTATTGACTGCAACCGTTTTCTTAAATTCGACAAATTGTTTTTGCGGGCAAAGGAGCTTGGCTGCAATCACATTGCTACGGGGCATTACGCCCGCATCCAGCAGGATGCGCGCACCGGCAGATACTTGCTGAAAAAGGCTGTGGATCTCTCAAAGGACCAAAGCTATGTGCTCTATTCCCTGACACAGGAGCAGCTTGCCCACACCCTGTTTCCCCTTGGCGCCATGACAAAAGAAGAAACACGGGCGATTGCCGAGGCAAACGGCTTTGTCAATGCCAAAAAACATGACAGTCAGGACATCTGCTTTGTTCCCGACGGCAAGTACGGGGATTTCATCGAGACTTATCTTGGAAAGAAATTTCCGGAAGGAGATTTTGTGGACCAGAATGGGAACGTGTTGGGCCGCCACAAAGGAATCATTCGCTATACTGTAGGCCAGCGAAAGGGCCTTGGCCTTGCCCTGCCTGCTTCCATGTACGTAACGAAGATCGAACCGGAAACCAACCGGGTGATCCTTGGCTTTCAGGAGGATCTGCTGTCAGACACCCTTTTTGCCAATGATCTGAATCTGATCATGGTTGACCGGATAGACGCGCCCATGCGCCTGAAGGCAAAGGTACGTTACCGCCAACCGGAACAGTGGGCCACGGTCACACAGATCGATGAGGATCGTCTGAAGGTAGTTTTTGAAACCCCCCAGCGGGCCATCACCAAAGGGCAGGCGCTGGTACTTTACGACGGAGACGTGGTGGTAGGCGGCGGCACCATCTGTGGTACCTGACCCGGTAAAAAAGGCGCTGCGAAAGAAAAACCTTCTTTTGCAACGCCCGTTTTTTTCACTGTTTTTTTAGTTCATAGATCTGATCCGCGGATTTCGCCACTTCGGGGGAATGGGTTACCAAAATCACACATTTTCCTTCCTTTGCAAGCATCCGGAAGATGCCGATGATCTCCTGCTGGGTATCCACATCCAGATTGCCGGTTGGTTCATCTGCAAGGATAATGCCGGGATCGTAAGACAACGCTCTGGCAATGGCCACCCGCTGCTGCTGACCGCCTGACAGCTTCAGCACCCGGCGGTGTGCCTCTTCCTCCGATAATCCTACTTTTTTCAGTAGCTCCATCGCCATCTCTTTTTCTTTCCGGTCAAATTTTTTCCCCGAAATGTTCATGGATAAGATCACATTTTCCAACGCCGTCAGATGCGGCAGCAGATTAAAGCTCTGAAAGATCACTCCCACATAACGGCTGCGGAATTTGTATTTGTCCGTTTTTGTAATGTCCTCCCCATTCAGAAGGATCGTCCCTTCCGTAGGCGCGGCCAAACTTGACAAGATCGACAAAAGCGTTGTTTTACCGGCGCCGGATTTTCCTACGATGGCGTAAATTTTTCCGCTGTCAAATTCAAAATCAATATCCTTCAATACAACTGGCGAAGCGCTGTCATATTGATAAGAAACATGCTCTAACTTTAATAAACTCATATCGCCTGATCCTTTCTATCTGTTTTCCAGCCCGCTTCCGAAAGCACATTTTTGCTGGCAAAACAAGCGTTTTTTCATTCCTTATTTATGTTCGATCAGAGAGAATCTTCAACGGCTCATACCGCATGATACTGATCAGCGCCGCCAGTCCGGAGATCACAGTCAGCAAAATTCCCACGCAGATCAACTGCAGGATCACGTGAATGTTCGTGGCTGTGGATACCGAATTCACATAATTCTGAGCCGTCCCGGACCGGTCAAAGCGCCCGCCGGAGCCTTTTTCGCCGGCATTTGGATCACCGCCTATATCTCCCGCCGGAGCTTCCCCTCTGCCGTCTTTGAAGCCAAACCTCTCATTTGTAGTCTCCTGGGACTGTTGCGTCTTTTCGATCTGATCGGCCAGAAGCGCATTCGTCACCGGCACGGATGCCGCCGCGCCAACGCCGGCCCCCAATATGATCGCCGCAAAGGTCACTATAAACAATTCAAAAATAAACTGAACCGCCACCTTTGATTTTTTCATGCCGATAGCAGTAAGGACGCCCACCTCATATTTGCGCTCCCTCAGATTAAAGATATTCAACGTCACAAGGATAACGGCGCCTACGGCCAGCACGATAACGAAAAACCAGAACGCCGCGCCGCTCAATGTTTCCAGCGGCGTGATGCTGTTTTCAAAAGCAGCCACATCCTCGGAGGACACCCGGTATTCTTCACTGAGTCCCAGATCGTAAACCCTTTCGGCAAAGGTATTGTAGTGATCTACATTCGCAAAGGTATAGGTAAAGGCAAGTGTATCAGACAGTACCACGGAGGTTTCCTCCCCGTCGCTGTCCGTTGTGGTATTGGCGGCAGCCTCCGACGCGGACAGAATGGCTTCTGCCGCTTTGTAACTGATGTAAATATTATTAGCGGGATCGTTCATGGCAAACCGGTTGTTTTCCTGAGAGGAAGACGTTTCATTTGTGTAAATGCCGGTCACCTTCAGGGAGTAGGTCTCTTCCTCGCATTCCGGATTGCAGAGCACTATTGTATCCCCCACTTCAAGATCATTATAAAGGGCAAGCTCGCTGCTGATGATACAATCTAAAGCTTCCGAGTCCTCGTCAAAGATCTCTCCCTCCGTCACAGAATAACTGCCATTCTCGTCAAACATGCCAAGCATGGCATCATAAGAAGAATATCCTGTCACAGAAAAATCACCTTCGTTTACCTGAAACCGCTTGCCGCCTCTGCCGCCCATGGCCTGCGGATCTCCCATCTGGCCGTTTTCCATACCGCCCCGCCGGTCATTTATGGAAGACGCGTTCCCCTCGTCAGGCGCTTCTGTGGCGTCTTCTTCCTCCGTACCGTAAGGAAGCAGATCCCCGGTGGCGTCCAGAGAAAACGCGCCGGAATAATAATAGGAATCTCCCTCCTGCTGGGCTTCTGTGTACGTCAGGTATTCATCCAGTGACAGGGACGATCCCTGCAGGATATCAAAATCAAATCCACCCCTGTCAAAACCACCCTGAGGCTCCTCTGGAGTCGTCTGTTCATCTCCCGTTTCTTCCTGCCCGGACGCTTCCTCCGGCTTGGCCATCTGTTCCATGGCGCTCATGCGGTCGAAGCTGATCTGCGCCGTAATGGTAAGCCCTTCCAGCGCGTCTTTTTTTGCCACATCCGCCGCTTCCCTGATAGACAGCGCCACACATGCCGATACGGCGATCACAAAAACAATGATGCCTAACAGTACATTGCGCAGCTTGTTTCTGGTAATGCTTTTTACTGCATTTTTAATGATATACATAATTTCCTCCTGTTGCTTTTTCTGAATCTCAGTATAATAGAATAACCTTAATTGAAACTTAAAGAAAACCATTGTTTTTTCTGTTCAAATTGGATATTATGATGTTAAGGCCAAACGATAGTCTGACCTTTCTGATACTAATATTTACTTTTAAGGAGGTATATTATGGGATTTTTAAAAGGAAAAACCGCGATCATCACCGGCGCGGGCCGGGCAGTTTTAAGTGACGGCCGCTGCGGCTCTATCGGTTACGGCATTGCCACTGCTTACGCCAAAGAAGGCGCCAATCTTGTGATCACCGGACGAAACAAACAAAAGCTGGCTGACGCAAAGGAAGAACTGGAACGGCTCTACGGCATTCAGGTGCTGACCTGCGCTGCGGACATCAACGCGGACGCAGACAATCAGGCCGTGGCTGAAGGCGTGGTAAAGGAAACCATGGACGCATTCGGCAGGATCGACGTGCTCATCAATAACGCGCAGGCTTCCGCTTCCGGCGTTACCCTTGTTGACCATACCACCGAGCAGTTTAATCTTGCCATGTATTCCGGCCTCTACGCCGTCTTTTATTATATGAAAGCATGCTACCCCCATCTGGTGGAGACAAAGGGCAGCGTGATCAATTTCGCTTCCGGCGCCGGCCTGTTCGGCAATTACGGCCAGTGCGCCTACGCCGCCGCCAAGGAAGGCATTCGCGGCCTTACCAGAGTGGCAGCCACAGAATGGGCCAAGGACGGCGTCAATGTCAATATCATCTGCCCCCTTGCATGGACCGCGCAGCTTGAGAATTTTGAAAAAGCTTATCCCGACGCGTTCAAGGCAAATGTGAAGATGCCTCCCGCAGGCCACTACGGCGACGCGGAGCTTGAGATCGGCAGAGTGTGCGTGCAGCTTGCTTCCCCGGATTTCAAATATATGACCGGCGAGACCATTACGCTGGAAGGCGGCATGGGCCTCCGTCCGTAAGATGCGCTCCATAGAAGGGATACGAAAAATCCTATTCTCGGAGCTTCGACCTATGCCCTATTATAAACGCTTCAGAAAGGAGAAAAACATGACAAAGATTATTCGACGGGTCTTAACGATTCTGCCTGCCGTTTTGCTTCAGGTTTTATGGTTTTATATTCTGTTTACATGGCTGGCGCGCTGGGCAGGGCTTATCAGTACGCTTCTGGCCATTCTGTCTTTCCTTTTTGTATTGTACCTGATCACCAAACAAGAGGAAGGCACCTACAAAATCCTGTGGCTGCTGGTGATCCTGCCATTTCCGATCCTTGGGGCGGCGCTTTACCTATTTTTCGGAAACAAGCGGACCACCAAACCTCTCCGGAAAAAACTGGAAGCTGCCGGCAGCTTTTGGGCGGAATCCGACGATCCTGACGGAGCACTGGAAGCCTTATCCGCGGAGAACGGCCGTATGGCTCAGACATTCCGGTATGTTCAGAACATGACCGGCTTTCCTACTCACTACAATCGGGACGCCGTTTATTATTCTCTTGGAGACGACCTTTTCCCCCGTATGCTGGAAGAACTAAAGTCTGCCGAACGGTTTATTTTCGTGGAATATTTTATTGTAGAAAACGGTCTTATGTGGGATTCCATGGTGGAGATCATGAGCCAGAAGGCGGCAAAAGGCGTGGATGTGCGAGTGATGTACGACGATCTTGGCAGTATTTCCACTTATTCCGGGGAAAACGCGGCAAAGCTGCGGAAAAAGGGAATCCACTGTATTCCCTTTAACCCTCTGATCTTTGTGAAGGGAACATTGAATTACCGGGATCACAGAAAAATGCTGATCATCGACGGCAGAGTTGCTTTTAGCGGCGGCGTTAATCTGGCGGATGAGTATATCAACCATATTGAAAAACACGGACACTGGAAGGATATCGGTTTTCGCCTTACCGGAGAAGCCGTACAGAACTATACCCGGATGTTTATAGAGTTCTGGAACGCATTTTCCAATGCGCCCATTTCAGAAAAACTGTTCCAGACGCCTCCCAAATTGCCTGCGCCGGAAAAACAAGACGGCTTCGTGCTGAGCTATTATGACTCTCCGCTGCGCCCTCAGGCCGCCAGCAATGAGCTTTATATTGACCTTTTGTCTCAGGCTAAAGATCACGCATGGTTTTTCACACCTTACCTGATGCCGGGCGAAGCCCTTCTGGACGCTTTTGTACGAGCGGCAAACCGGGGCGTGGACGTGCAGATCATCATGCCGGGCATTCCCGATAAAAAGCTGGTATTCCGTATGTCCAACAGCTTTTATCCCGTGCTTTTAAACGCCGGCGTAAAAATCTTTGAATACACGCCGGGATTTGTACATGCCAAAGGCTGTATCATTGACGGTGTGGCGGGTACGGTAGGCACAGTGAATCTTGATTACCGCAGTCTTTTCCTGCATTTTGAGAACAACTCCCTGTTTTACAAGGCGTCTCTTTTAAACGATCTGAAAGCAGATTTTATTGCTACCAGAGAAAAATGCCGGGAAATCACGCTGGAATCTTTGGATATGGGATTTTGGAAATGGATCGTCAACGGGATCCTTCGGATCTTTGCTCCCCTCTGTTAGATCTGTGAAAGTTAAAGGCGTCGAAAACCGAAGTTTTCGACGCCTTACCCGTTCCCGAGGTGATTCGAACACCCGACCTACCGCTTAGGAGGCGGTCGCTCTATCCTGCTGAGCTACGGAAACATCCACAGCATCCGGGGCCAAAAGCTAGCGCCCCGCCGTCTGCACTTTTGTATTTTAACACCATCTTTCAAAAAACACAAGCATTATTTACGCATGTGTCACATAACCCTGCATCCACACCACGCCTTTAAACCTGCGGCCCTCCTCCGGCACGCCGATCAGATCTTTTTCATTGATACAGACGTCAAAACACACTTCATTGCACCGCAGATTCAAAAGATAGATGGTTTCCCCTGTGATGGTATTCTTTACCGTTTCCATCTCCTCAATCTCTCCCAGTACCGCATATTGGTCACATTCAATGCCATAGGGCATAAAGTAGGTCTCCACAATACTGTAGACATCCTCGTGCTTTACTCTCCTTGACAAAGTGGAGTACAGATCCATATCCTCCAAGGCAAGATTTTCAATGGCTTCCTCATCCCCCTGCTTTGCCCGATCCAGCATCTGGGAATGCTCCACCCATGCGGGCTGAGGCACTTGCCGTTTGCTTTTGCTCTTCTGCACGGGAAGCAGTATGCTGCCCTCCACGGACAACGCGGACAGGGTAATGGCAAGAACCGCATCTTCGTTCTCACTGTGTCGGATATATTTCATGTATTCCACTGCATTCTGCAGATAAAAGATCATGTTCAATCCCATGCAGATGTTTTCGCAGACACCGGCAAAGGAATCCTTCTCCGCATGGCGCTCCACAGAAACAGCGTCGTACACTGCCAGATTACGTCCTTTAAAATAGGGAAAATAATATTCCTGATGAAATGCACCGTCCTCGCCGTATTCGCCTCTCAGGCAAATCCCCATATGAAGGCCCACGTCTTTTTCAAGCTCCGCAAAAACAGATTCATCCTGCCGTTTCCAGACACATTTTCCCTCATAAGTATGTTCTATATCTTTACATAATGCTTTCAGTTCCTTTTGGTTCATAGCATCGCCAAATCCAATGGCTCGCATATACCGATGCATTCTTTCACCTCCTCAAACCGTCGTCTTTACACTAAAAATAGTGTTTCCATTCACTCTGAAGATTATAAGTACATTTTTTTAAATTCCGGCTCACACAAGCGTGACCGTCGTCATTCCATAAAATTGTCAGTATTTTTTGCCTTATCAAGGGCCTGCTGTTCCTCTGCGCCCAAAGCAATATAAGATTCTCCGTTTACGATCTCTTTCAGGTATGTATAACAGCCTTCTTTGCCATGTACCGAATTCAGCACAAAACCATTGTTTTTCTTGGAAAGGATTGCCACGGCAAAGCTTAGATTTCCGCCGATCTCGTCAAAAGCGTCGTATTTTACAATCCCCATTTTCTGAAAAGAAGCCTGTCCCATTTCATCAATGCCGCTTAAAGATTCCGCAACTGTCTTTGTGCTTTTTTTCAACATATTGATCTCTGAAAAACGCTTCAGAATGATCTCTTCCATATTTTCAACGTCTTTTCCCCTTAAAAAACGGTTATACCGCTGTTCCAGACTTTTAATCTGTTTTTTTTGGGCAAAAACGATCATGAACAGAACCGCTACTGCCAAGACTAAGATAATTCCTACGATCAATTCAAATACATTCAAAACCGCTCCTCCTTTGTACTATTTCGCCGCCGCCGAAAGCAGGATTTCCGTGATCCGGTCAAGTTCATCGCCTGAATGGTATGCGATCTCGATTTTCCCTTTTTGATCCGCTTTCTGACGAATACTCACCTTTGTACCCATAACGCCGGTCATTCGCTCTTCCAGATCCCGGTAGAGAAAATTCAGATCCGGCCCCTTGGTTTTAACAGGAACATTTGTTTGCTGTTTTAGAGCACCTTTCATCAACTTTTCAACATCTCTCACACTAAGCTTTTCGTCAAACACCCGCTTGGCCATGGTATACTGAAGCTCGCCGTCCTCCACTGCCAGAAGCGCGCGGGCATGTCCGGAGGAGATCATCCCGTCGATCAACATTTGCTGCACCCGTTCATCCAGCTTCAACAACCGCATGGAATTGGTCACTGCAGTTCTGCTTTTTGAAACACGCTCCGCCAGCTCGTCCTGCTTTAATCCAAACTCCGTGAGAAGACGTTTAAATGCCTGCGCCTCTTCAATGGGATTCAGATTCTCCCGCTGAATATTTTCGATCAGCGAGATCTCCATCACCTGCTGCGGAGAATATTCACGGATGATCACAGGTATTTCTTTCAGACCCGCCAGCTTTGCCGCCCGCCAGCGGCGCTCTCCCGCTACGATCTCATAATAATCTCCGTTTTTCTGCACCAAAATAGGACTCAGTACGCCGTACTGGCGAATTGAATCCGCCAATTCTAATAACGCGTCCTCATCAAACGCCTTTCTTGGCTGCTGGCGGTTTGGTTCAATATCGGAAACCTTCATAAAGATCTCTGTGTTCTTATTTGACACTTTTTCTTTATTGTTCCCATCTTTTTCCTCTCCGGCAGTGTTTTCAGACGCTTTTGGCGCGATCAGACTGTCAATTCCTTTTCCCGCAACGTTCAGTCCCCGTCCGAGGCCTCGTTTTACGGCCATTTTAATCATCTCCCCTGTTCAAAACTTCTTCGGCAAGCATTCTGTAATTTTCCGCACCCGCCGATCTTGGATCATATATGGTGATCGGTACGCCATAGCTTGGCGCCTCTGCCAGTCTCACATTTCTTGGAATGATCGTCTTATAAATATTTTGATCAAGATTTTCCTTTACATTTTCCACAACTTCCAAAGATAAATTTGTCCGGGCATCATACATAGTGAAAACAACGCCTTCTATCTCCAGTTTTTCGTTTAGACGCTCTTTTACGAGATTAACTGTATGCATCAGTTGCGTCAGCCCCTCCAAGGCGTAGTATTCGCATTGTATCGGCACCAGAACAGTGTCCGCTGTTGTCATTGCGTTTACTGTCAGCATATTTAAGGAGGGCGGGCAGTCTATGATGATAAAATCATAGGAACCCCGTATTTTTGCGACTTCATTTTTTAAAATGTATTCCTTTTCCGGAACATCCAAAAGCTCGATCTCCGCACCTGAAAGATTTATATTGGAGGGCCAGATATCCAGATTGTCAACAAAATCATTTTCAATGGTACAATCGTAAACGCTGCATTGTCCCAGCATAAGATCGTATAATGTATGTTCCAGATCGTTTTTTTCGTATCCAAGCCCGCTTGTGGTATTTCCCTGCGGATCCGCATCTATCACAAGCACTCGTTGACCAAGTTCTGCAAGGCACGCGGAAAGATTGATCGCCGTCGTAGTCTTTCCAACGCCGCCTTTTTGATTGGCCACCGCAATGATTCTACCCATACGCATTTACCAGTTTCGGACAAGAGCCGGCCCGAAAGAGCAAACAAAAATCAGGAGGGGTGTTTGCTGCATATTCCTTTCTTCCTTATTTCCTCATTGAAATCCTCATTCCGGAGCATTTGCGCGACGGGGCGATGAAAACTGCGGATGCAGTTTCTCATCTGCCATCAATGGGATTTGGGAACGCTCAAATCCCGGTGTAAAAAATCAGCGCATTAGCGTGATTTTTTACACGAATCCCCATTCCGGAGTGTTTTTGCCACAAGGACACATGAACACCGGTATATCGTCAGATGTGCCTTCACGACCTATCATGAAAACCATTAGGTTGTCCCGGAGAATCATAAAAGCCACTCAAAATTGTTTCCCTTTGTGAGAGACCGGATGTCTGTGTGATTTTCATCCTTGGCTTTTTGTTTCACGTGAAACACTTTCTGTGCATAATAATGCTAATCGTTTCAGGTGAAACATTTTTTCTGCACATAATATGCTATTTGTTTCACGTGAAACTTTTTTATCTGCATGTTATATTCTATTTGTTTCACGCAGAGCTTTTTTTTTCACATGATCTGCTATTTGTTTCATACGAAGCTTTTTGTCTATTCACATTCTATTAATTGTTTCACGTGAAACATCTTTTTTCAGTATAACACGGCAAATTATAAATTACCATATAAAAATATCTTTTTTACGAAATTTTTTGAATTATTTTTTAAAAATAATTCTTATGTTTCACGTGAAACAAAAAAATATCGCAAATCATTCAAAATATATACGTTACTCCAATTTCTTTAAAAATGACAAAAGGAGAGTGTATAAATTCAAAAATGAATTACGATATCTTTATTTTAAACAATTTATCTTAAACAATAAAATAGAAAATCTAATCGACAGCAAACTCCCACGCAGTAACTTTTTGATTCAACAGTAACAGCCATCAAAAAACTATTTTTTAAGCATGTTTTCCAAAAACTTCTCCAGTCGGTCTATTTCCAGACGACACCGGATAGGATCCATTTGCACAAGCCCTTTGATATCCGACAATTTTTGCAAAACAGATTCTATTTCTTTATGATCCAAAAGATTTTTCCCTTCCGGGTCTTCTCCAGATTTATTTTTTCTCTCAGTACCTATTATGTTTGCATCAGTTACTTTCATGTAAGATATTCCGGAATTTACGGCGCCACGTTCTACATGAGTCTGCAAATTGTCTGTTTTTGTCAAATTTGGTTGTATTTCTTGCGGTTGCATTTCCTGCAATCCAACAAACTGCGCCTGTTCCATGATTGGCTCCTGCGGCCGGGGTGACGGCGCTTCCTCAGACGCAGGTGTTTCCGGCAAAGACTGGACCTGTTTCTCAAATTCTTCCAGTTGATCCGATATTTCCTGTATTTTTTTGTCATAAAAACGAATATCATTTTTATACTTGTCTTTTTGTTTTTCAAAAGCCTCCATCTGATCTCTTATCCTGTCAATCTGCTGCTGATAGGTGGAGTCCACAGAAATAGGAGAGAGCAGGGCAAAACCTGTATCTTCCTTGGATTTCAGAGACTTTATCTGAAGCTTACATTCCTCTATATGCTCCAATATATCCCCATACAAGGCTTTCAGGCTCTCGCTTTCTTCCCGGTATTCTTTCATCTGGTCTTCCAGATATGTTTTTAAATTATTGTCCGTCATCTGTTTTTCCTCACAAAATATAAAAATGCATTCTTTTTTTCACAAAAACCTATATTCGGCCTGCTGTATCTCATATTTTATCATCGGAGATTCTTTTAAGCAAGGGTTTCCTGTATTTAACCC
>CANQQN010000003.1 GCA_947625995.1 uncultured Lachnospiraceae bacterium | reverse complement strand
ATTATCTTTAAGAATCAGCTGACTGCGCTGGTAAACAGAATCTTCTCAAAGATCACGTCCCAGAGCAATACCATTTAAACCGGCGTTTATGGAGGAAGTAAAGGTGAAAAAGAAAGTGCCGGGAATGCTGACGGTTTTTTTCTGCCTGATTCTTACGGGTATACTGGCTTTTGTGTGTATGATCGGAGAATCTGTTCGTGTTTTGGGCAGCAGGATACAGGCGCAGGCAGCGGTGGACTCGGGGATGGATTCGCTTTTTTCGGAATATCATCGGATGCTGATGGAAAGCTATGACCTGTTTTTTATCAGCGGCGGTTATGACACCGGAATTTTTGCGGGAGAAACGCTTACGGAACGCCTGCGGGAATACATGACCTACAATCTGCAGCCGGAGCGCGGACACATACTGCTGAAAAATACCGATTTCTGGAGAGTGGACGTGACCGACTGCAGGCTGACTTCCTACACTGCGGCAACCGATCATGCCTGCCGGGAGTACCGCCGGCAGGCAGCGGATACGATGAAGACTGCCGTTGCCGGGCAGCTGCTTGAAAAGCTGAAATCATGGGAGGAGGATCCGTTGGATCTTGACGAGATACAAAAGGCCTATGAAGAGAGAGAGGCAGCCAGTGAAAAGGAAATCGAGCAACTGGAAAAAGAAGGCGGCGGGGCAGAGGATGCAGACGCGGGAAATATGGGCGGCGCAGGTACGCTTCAGACGCCGGACGGGGAAGAGGCGTTCAATCCGGTCACATTTATAAAAGAGTTGAAAAAACGGGGAATCTTAAGCGCCGTGTTGCCTTCCGGCATATCTTTGTCAGAAAAAGCGCTCCCTTCCTCTGGGCTGGTCTCCGGCCGGGAATTGTCTGTAGGCAACGCAGAGCCGGAAGACCGTGAGGATTTTTTGCGGGAAACAGAGGAAAAGGTACTGTTCCATGAATATTTGATGAGCAAGTTTTCTTGCTATACAGGTGAAAAAAAGCTGTCGCTCCCGGAAGGGAAGGCGCTGTCCTATGAATTGGAATACGTGATCGCAGGGAAAAGATCGGATCTGGAAAATCTGAAATCGGTAACCCACAGGCTGCTGATTTTGCGGGAGGCCGTGAATTTTGCATATCTGATGACGGATCCTGCAAAACAGACACAAGCAGAAACCGCGGCCCTTGCGGTGACGGGGCTTGCCGGCGTCGCCCCGCTTTCCAAGGCGGTAAAGTACGGGATCCTTCTTGCGTGGGCCTATGCGGAGAGCATTTTGGATGTGAGGAATCTGTTGGCCGGCGGGACTGTGGTTCCGGTAAAATCTGCCGCCACATGGCAGATGGAGCTTGCGGACATGGAAAAACTGGTATCGGATTTTCCCAAAGAGGGCAGCGTGCAGGAAGGGGGACTTGCCTACGAAGATTACCTGCGGTTGTTGCTTTACGGAGAAAAGGAAACCATACTGACACTCCGTAGTCTGGATCTCATCGAACAAAATATGCAGAAACAGGCGGGAAACCGGGGATTTTTGGCTGACGCTCTGATCTGCCGGGCAGAGGTAAAGATCACTTTCCGCTTACGGCCTTTGTTTCTCTCGTTCCCGTTTTCCCGGCAAAAAGCATACGGGGGGATCTTTACGGTGGAAACTGCCGGGGCATATATGACGGAAGACTGAAATCAAAAGAAAGAAGGACAGACAGGAATGCTCTCTTTCAAAATGGCTACCTCTAATAATCAAATAAAACAGGCACATCTTCAGGACAATCTAAAGACTTCTTCTTCATGGGATTTTAAAAGAAAGAGAGCAGTCCTGCCTGTCCTTCGGGGTTTTATGAAAAAGGCGGGAAAGCTGTCCGCCAAGAGAAAAAAGGGCTCTTTGACCATAGAGGCCGCCTTGATCTTGCCCCTTTTTCTGACGGCCATGATCTTTTTGCTGGGCTTCGGCCAGATCCTGCAGACGGAGGCCATGCTGATCGGACCCTTGCACCAGACCGGCAGAAAGCTTGCCAGAGAAGCATATATTTATGAAAAAGTCGCCGATGCCATTAAAATAAAAGATCATGTGGCAGGAAAGTTTTTTACAGGAGGATTTTCTGTTGCACAGGCAAAAAAGGAATTCATTTCCGGCGTGGGAGAAAAGGCGCTGGATCGATCTCCCATCTGCGGCGGCGCAGAAGGGCTTTCCTTTTTGTTGTCGAAAGTGCCGGACGGGGAAGGCATGATAGATTTGGTGGTTTCCTACCGCCTGCAATTTCCGCTGCAGCTTGTGCCGGCGCCGGATATTCCTGTCGCCCAAAGGTGCCGCCTGCATGGATGGACAGGTTATGCGCCTGATTCCGGAGAAAAGGATCAGATGGTTTATGTGACGGAAAACGGCACGGTGTATCACTTGTATCCAACCTGTACCCATCTGAAATTGTCCGTCCGGCAGACGGCAATGGCAAAAATCCCCAGCCTCCGCAATACGTCCGGAGGAAAGTATTATCCCTGTGAAAGCTGCGGGGCAGACTGCGGTTCTTATGTGTACATTACTTCCACGGGCAATCGGTATCATTCCGCCGCGTCCTGCAGCAGATTAAAACGGGGAATACGGATGGTTCCCCTGAAGGAAGCCGCCGCCATGCCTTTGTGTAAGCGTTGTGAAGAAAATCAAAAGGAAACCGGAGGAGAATATGTGGATTGAATATGGATGTACAGGATTTCTGGGGATCTGTGCGGTGTACGACCACCGGATGAAGCAGCTTCCCCTGTGGCTGTTTTTGGCGTTTGGAATTTGGGGACTGTTTTTACAGATCGTCTCCGGAAAGCTCTTCACTGTTTCCGCGCTTGGGGGACTTGCTCCCGGCGCAGCGCTTTTTGCGGCAGGCCGGTGCAAACCGGAAAAGATCGGGGAAGGCGACGGGCTTATGCTGCTGGTGAGCGGCTTGTATCTTGGGTTCTGGCAGAATGTGGAGACGCTGCTTATTGCGCTTCTTCTTATTGCGCCGGTATCTTTGTGGATGCTTTTTCGGAAAAAATGGGATCTGGGTACAAAAATCGCTTTCGCGCCGTTTTTGTTTGCGGCGTATGAAATCCTTCAGTTGACGGAGGCGGCGGGGATATAGAGCAAGGGGAGGAACGGATGAAAGCAGAATATAAACCGGGGAGCTTTGCCATTGAGGCGTCTTTTGTAGTGCCGATGGCGTTGTTTGCGGTGCTTCTTGTAATCGATATAGGGTTGTACCAATACGATCGGGCGGTGTGTACCTACGCTTGCTACATAGGCAGCAGGACGGTGGCCGCGGCAGGAGGCCGGGAGGCGCAGGCGGTCATTGAGGAGCAAAAAAAACAACTGCAGGAGCAGTTGGTGTGCGCGGAGGATGTGGAGCTTCGGGAAACACAGGATGGAGAACGATATACCGTTACCGTATCGGCAAGGATGGAGATCCCCTTTTTTGGGAAAAAATTGTCTATTCATGAAGAACAATGGCATTACCGGCTGGATCACCGGGATTATATATTAAGATATGCGGCGGTGATCCGCAGGCTGGTCGGGAACAATCTCGAATAGGTCGTTAAAGCTGCAATGCAGGCAGTCACAGAGTTTTTCAAGATTTTCGTATCTTACGGAACAGGTTTTATTGGAGATCAGTCTGTTCAGATTATAATAACTCAGCTTCATTTGGCCCTGAAGCCAGTATTTTGTACGGTTTTGTTCTTTTAAAATATCTAATACTCTTAAACGTATCATCAAAACCAATACCTTTCTCATTCGTAAAAACGTATCATCTTTACGATAACGATAACTCATAAAATGTATTTGCATAAGTGATTCAAACAGATATTATGCAAGCGTGTAAAGGCCTGAAAACAAGGGAAATCAAGGGTTTTAAAAAACAGAAAGGCGAAGAATCCATGCTTGAAGCACAGTATAAAAGAGACTTAAATCACAACTATCTGGTATTTCCGGTGGAAGCGCAGGAGCCGGATTTTCGGATCGACATGCTCCGCCATCACCGGATCGGAGAACTGCTTCCCTGTATGATCCGGCGGGTCAATCATGAATTGTTGTTTACCTTTGAGATCAGCGGAAAGCAGCCCTTGAGTCAGGTGTTTGAAAGACGACCCATGGGCGCGCAGGACGTGCGGAATCTAATGAAGACCGTTTCGGCGGCGCTGGAGCATATGAAGGAGTATCTTCTGGATATGGAAATGCTTGTGTTGGATCCGGAATATATTTTTTGCCGGGAAGAGACGGGGGAGTATTTTTTCTGCTGTATTCCCGGAGGAAACGACACGGCCATGGAAGGGTTTCAAAAGCTGAGCGCATATATTTTAAAGATTTTGGACAACAAGGATCAGGAGGCGGTGCGGCTTGGTTATACCCTGTATAGAAGCACCATGGAGGAAAATTTCAGCCTGATGCAGCTTTTGGAGGAAACGGCGGAGGACTCTCATCCGGAGCCTGCCACGGTGGAAGGGCAGGAGCCAAGACCCCGGCAGGAAGCTTCCGAAGAACGCAAGGACGTTCACCGGGCGCAGGAGACGGAACCCTACGGTTACGGGCTGCCCGTTCCGGCAGCAGGGGCAAAACCGGCGGAAGGCACCAATAAAAAGAGAGCTTCCGCAAAAAGGATAGGGTTATTTGGCAGGGGAGAGTCCAAAAAAGAAGGGAAAAAGTCCGGCAGACGTCCTATGGGAGAAGAGTTGGCCTCCTATGCAAGAGAAACCGCGTTTTCATACGGAGGGAGCGGTTGTCTGCTTCAAAGCGAAAAGGATCCCCGGCTTACATTTGCTCCGGCTTCTTTTCCCTTCCTGCTTGGGTCTTTGGAATGTGGCGTGGACGGGTACGTGGATGAGCCGGGTGTCAGTCATTTTCATGCAAGGATCGAAAAGGAAAACGGCGTATATTATGTAATGGATCTGAATTCCGCCAAGGGAACTTTTGTAAATGGAACCGCCATAGCCCCTGAGAGCAGAAAAGAACTGGCATTTGGAGACAGGATCAGCCTTGGCACGGCGGTTTTTAAGTTTTTGCATAAAAATAATGGGAATTGAGACACTATTTTCCTGAAACCAATATTTCGGTAAGGAGGAAAGCATATGCTTTTAGTGGATCACGGAACAGTCTATACAATGGAAGGACAGGTTCTTGAGGGAGGTTATGTGCTCTGCCGGGAGGAAAAGATTCTGGAGGTAGGGGAAGATTTTGAAAAGAGTAAATATGCGGCGGAAAAAGACGGCATGGAACAGATCGACGCCACAGGCTGCATTGTAATGCCCGGATTAATCGAGGCCCATTGTCATGTGGGAATCACAGAAGAACAAAAGGGACTGGAAGGCGATGATTGTAATGAAGTGACGGAGCCGGTAACACCCCAGTTGCGGGCCATCGACGCCGTGAATCCCATGGACGCCGCTTTTGCAAATGCCATGGAAGCCGGTATTACCGGATTGATGGTCGGCCCGGGCAGTTCCAACGTGGTGGGCGGCCAGTTTGCTTTCGTAAAGACGTACGGCCGGTGCATTGACGAGATGGTCGTAAAAGCCCCGGCTGCCATGAAGGTGGCCTTTGGGGAAAATCCCAAGAAAAATTACGGGAGTCAGGGCAATATTCCCTCTACCCGTATGGCCATCGCGGCCATGCTGCGGGAGGAACTGACCAAAGCCAGAGCCTATGCTGCCAACAGAGATGAAACCCAACCTGATTTTCGCATGGAACCATGGCTGCCGGTGTTGTCAGGAGAAATCCCTTTAAAGGCCCATGTGCACAGGACGGACGATATTCTTACCGTCATCCGCATTGGAAAGGAATTTGGGCTGGAGGTGACCCTTGATCATTGCAGCGAAGGACATCTGATACAGGAGGAGATCGCCGAAAGCGGGTACAGCGCCATTGTGGGGCCGGCCATGACTTCCCGAAACAAGATCGAGGTGCGGTATGTGGATTTCAAGACGCCGGGAGAACTGCGGCGGGCCGGCGTGACGGTAGCCATCACCACAGACCATCCGGTGACCTTGATCCAGTATCTTCCTCTCTGCGCGGGAATGGCGGTGAAGAAGGGAATGGATTTTATGGAGGCCCTGAAGGCCATTACCATTGACGCCGCGAAAATCTGCCGGGTGGATGACCGGGTGGGCAGCTTAAAGCCGGGCAAGGATGCGGATATCGCCGTTTTTAACGGCAATCCGTTGGAAATTTTCACGGAAAACTTGTATACGGTCATCAACGGCAGAATCGTCTGGAATAAAGAGAGCAGCCGCCCCACAAAGGAGCAGGATGTGAAAAAAGAAAAGAAAAAGGAGGCATAGAAGAAAAAGAGTGTTGGCGAAGGAAAAAATCTAGTGACAAATCCTTGAAATTAGGATAAACTGAAAAGACGGATCGAAAAGTACCGTTTACAGTTTACGCGTAAAAACAAGGAAGGATTTATTGCTATGTATATTATTGCGGGATTGGGAAATCCCACAGGCCAATATGAAAATACACGCCATAATGTGGGATTTGACACCATCGACCTGCTGGCAGACAGCTGCGGCATTTCGGTGACGGAGAGAAAGCATATGGCATACTGCGGCAGCGGTGTGGTGGAAGGGCAAAAGGTATTGCTGGTGAAGCCGCAGACTTATATGAATGCAAGCGGCGAAAGCATTCGTTCGGCAGTGGAGTTTTATAAATGCGATCCTGCCAATGAATTGATCGTCATCTGCGACGACATCAATCTGGATGTAGGACAGCTTAGGATCAGGAAAAAGGGGAGCGCCGGCGGACACAACGGGTTGAAAAACATCATAGCCCATCTGCACACGGAAGAGTTTCAGCGGGTCCGGATCGGCGTGGGCCATAAGCCGGAAGGAGAAGATCTGGTGCGGTTTGTACTGGGGCGTTTTTCAAAGGCAGAACGGGAAGAGATCGATGAAGGCGAAAAAAACGCCGCGAAAGCTGTGAGGATGATGCTTGCTGAAGGAGCGGAGGCGGCTATGAACGTATATAACCGGGTTCGCAGGCAGCAGCAGGAGGCCAAAGACTGAGCAAGGAAAGTGACAGGATATGAAATCTTTGACAGCACCTCTTATGCAGCTTCGGGAAACGGAGGAAATACAGAGAGCCTTAAAGCCCGGAAACGGCATGATACAGGTTACCGGCTGTATTGATTCCCAGAAGCTGCACTTTATCTATGGCATGAACAATGGGTTTAAAAGAAAACTCATTGTTACTTATAGTGAGCAAAAAGCCAGAGAACTCTGTGAGGAATACCGGTTTTATGACGAAAACGTGCTCTACTATCCCGCAAAGGATCTGTTGTTTTATCAGGCCGATGTCCATGGGAATCTGCTGGTAAAGCAGCGCATGGCGGTGATCCAGTCCATCATCGGGAAAGACGGCGCTACGATCGTCACCACCATCGACGGGTGTATGGACAAAGTGCCCTCGCCGGAAACCTACAGCAGCCATATTCTCGAGATCAGAAACGACAGCGTCATGGAAATGTCCCGACTGGCCTCGCTCCTTGTGCAGCTTGGTTATGAGCGTACATATCAGGTAGAGGCGGGAGGACAGTTTGCCCTGCGGGGAAATATTGTGGATATTTTTGGCCTTACCTGCCCGGAACCCTATCGGATCGAATTTTGGGGGGATGAGGTGGACAGCATCAGAAGCTTTGACCCCGAAAGCCAGCGGTCCATTGAAAACCTTGAAAAGATCACCATATATCCGGCAAGCGAATTTGTACTGTCTCCGGAGGAGATGGAGGCAGGCATCAAAAAGCTGAAAAAGGATATGAAAAAGCAGTGCGGCGTGCTGCGGGAGCAGATGCGCACGGAGGAAGCCTTCCGGCTGAAATCCTCGGTGGAAGAACTGACGGAACAACTGTCCGGCTCCGGCGCCGGAACCGGGATGGATATTTACATTCATTATTTTTATCAATCTATTTGTTCTTTTCTGGATTATTTTGACAGAGACGAGACCCTTTTGTTTCTGGACGAACCTAACCGGCTTGCGGAACACGGAGAGGCTGTTTGGAAAGAGTTTTCCGAAAGTATGATAGGGCGTTTGGAAAAGGGATATGTGTTGGCCGGGCAAACCGACGTGCTCTTTTCCCTTCAGGAGATCTTGGGTCGGATCAACCGATACTGCTGTCTGGGACTGAGCGCGCTGGAGCCTTCCAAAAAGCACTGGCATATTACAAGCGCGTATTTTATCCACACTCAGTCTGTAAATTCCTATCAGAATGATTTCGCGAGGCTGGCAAAGGATCTGAAAAGATTTAAAAAGCTGGGATACCGCGTGCTGCTTTTAGCTCCCTCCAGAACCCGCGCCAGACGGCTTTCCGAGGATCTGCGGGAGTATGAGCTCAACAGTTTTTACAGCGAAGATCTGGACCGGGAGATCAAAGCGGGAGAGATCATGACCGCCAAGGGAAACGTGAAAAAAGGCTTCGAATACCCGCTGATCAAATTTGTCGTGCTTACGGAAAGTGATATCTTCGGACGACAAAAGCGCAAAAAAAAGAAGCACAGAGCCTATGAAGGCAGCAAGATCTCTGATTTTAACGAACTGAAGATCGGAGATTATGTGGTACATGAGAATCACGGTCTGGGAATTTATCAGGGAATTGAAAAAATAGCTGTTGATAAGACCACGAAGGATTATATCAAGATCACTTACGGGGACGGAGGAAATCTCTATATTCTGGCTACGCAGCTGGAATTAATCCAAAAATACAGCGGCTCCGAAGGGCGAACGCCCAAGCTGAACAAACTTGGCGGCACGGAATGGAAAAAGACCAGAGCAAAGGTACAGGGCGCCGTGCAGGATATCGCGAAAGAGCTTGTGGAACTGTACGCGGCCCGGCAATCCCGGGAAGGCTTTGTTTTTGGGAAAGATACCGTGTGGCAAAAGGAATTTGAGGAAATGTTTCCCTTCGAGGAGACCGATGACCAGCTTCTTGCCATCGAAGCCACCAAGAAAGACATGGAAAGCAAAAAGATCATGGACCGGCTTATCTGCGGCGACGTGGGTTACGGCAAGACGGAGGTGGCACTGCGGGCGGCCTTCAAGGCGGTACAGGAAGATAAGCAGGTGGTCTTTCTGGTGCCTACGACCATTCTTGCCCAACAGCATTACAACACCTTTACCCAGCGGATGAAGGATTTCCCGGTGCGGGTAGATATGCTCAGCAGGTTCCGGACGCCGGCGCAGCAGAAAAAAACCATCGAGGATCTGAAAAAGGGGCAGGTGGACATTGTGATCGGTACCCACAGAGTACTTTCCAAGGATGTTTCCTTTAAGGATCTGGGGCTTTTGATCATCGATGAGGAGCAGCGGTTCGGGGTGACCCACAAAGAAAAGATCAAGCAGCTGCGCAACAATGTGGACGTGCTGACACTGACTGCGACGCCTATTCCCAGAACTCTTCACATGAGCCTCATCGGCATTCGGGATATGAGCGTGCTGGAAGAACCGCCGCAGGACCGTATGGCCATACAGACCTATGTGATGGAGTACGAGGAAGAAATGGTCCGGGAAGCAATTACCAGAGAGCTTGCCAGAGGCGGACAGGTTTACTATGTGTACAATCGCGTTCAGGGGATCGAGGATATCACTGCATCCATTGCGCGGCTGGTGCCCGACGCCACGGTGGCTTTTGCCCACGGACAGATGCCGGAACGCCAGTTGGAAAAGATCATGTTTCATTTTATCAACGGAGAGATCGACGTGCTGGTGTCCACCACCATTATAGAGACGGGTTTGGATATTTCCAATGTAAATACCATGATCATCCATGACGCGGATCAACTGGGGCTGTCCCAGCTTTATCAGCTGCGCGGGAGGGTCGGCCGCTCCAACCGCACGGCCTATGCGTTTCTTTTGTACCGCAGGAACAAGATGATCAAAGAGGTGGCGGAAAAGCGTCTGCAGGCGATCCGGGAATTTACGGAGCTTGGCTCCGGCATCAAGATCGCCATGCGGGATCTGGAGATCCGCGGCGCGGGGAATCTGCTGGGAGCCGCCCAGCATGGGCATATGGAGGCCGTTGGTTATGACCTGTACTGCAAGATGCTCAACGAAGCTGTGAAGGAGCAAAAAGGGACGGCGGCGCCTGCGGAGCAATTCGAGACGGTAGTGGATATCGCCATAGACGCATATATTCCCGATGATTATATTTCCAATGAATTTCAGAAGCTGGATATGTATAAGCGGATCGCCGGGATAGAACAGGAAGAGGAATGCGACGATATGCAGGAAGAACTGACCGACCGCTTCGGCGATCTGCCCATGCCGGTGCAGAACCTGCTGTCCATTGCGAAGATCAAATGCGCGGCCCGCCGGTTGTATATTATGGAGGTGTCGCAAAAGCCGGAGGGCGTCCGCTTTGTCATGCATCCTCAGGCGGATATCCGTACCGAAAATATAGGAGCGCTGCTGGCCGCGTTTAAAAACAGGCTTGTGTTCAGGCAGGATGCAAAGCCGGGCTTTGAATACAGGTCAAAGAAAAAGGTGACGGACAGGGAACTGACGGAAATTCTGGATGTAATGGGGCAGTATCTGAAAAAAGACCCGTGAGGACGGCTTTCCCGCATCCAAATCCTTTAATTTCTTGTGAAAGGGATTGCCAGAACCTGAAAAAATGGTTATAATGAATCATGTCAGCTTCGGGTACACAGATCCGGAGGGGAAACCATGATCTAACTATACATGAGAAATGAGGAATAGGGATATTATGAAAAGAACAAAAAGATTGCTTGCAATCTTGCTTTGCCTGACGATGACAGCGGCGCTGTCTGCAGGTTGTGGAAAGAAAAATACCAATGCGGAGTTTGACCCTGAGGCGGTGGTTATGACCGTGGGCGGGGAGCAGGTGCCCCTGAAAGAAGCATACTTTATGCTGAAGTGGCAGCAGGCCAGTTATCAGACCATGGCCAGCAATTTTTACGGTGAAGAATGGTATAATCAGGATCTGGAGGGCAATGGCGAGACGTTTCTTGATTACATCAAATCTACGGTGATGGAAACACTGGAGGATATGTATCTTTGCCGGCAGAACGCCGAAGCCAACAATGTGACCCTCACCGAGGAGGAACAGCAGAAGATCAGCGATACGGCAAAGACTTTTATGAACGCCAATTCCAAGGACGCGCAGGATGCTATGATGGCCAGTGAGGAAACCGTGCGCCGTGTACTGGAAAATTACACCTATTATAACAAGGTTTACAATGAGATCGTGAAGGATGCGGATACTTCTGTCAGCGAGGAAGAGGCCCGTCAGAGGACGTATTCCTATATTTATCAGGATCTGGTCAGCACCGACGCCGACGGCAACCAGACGGAGATGACTGATGCCGAAAAGCAGCAGTATTACACAAAATTCGCGGAGATCGCCAACGCCGCCAAGGATAGCGGAGATTTTGACAAGGCCGCGGAGGACGGCGGATATCAGGTGTCCCAGCATCCCTACACAGCAGCAGACTACGAGGATGATTCCTTTAAGGATATCAATGGGGTGGCCGACGATATGAAGGTGGGAGATGTGTCAGACCTGATCCCTGTTGACGGGGGCCTGTTCCTGATCCATCTGGATTCGGACAACGACGAGGAGCGTACAGAAGCTATGAGAGAATCCATGGCGTCCCAAAAACAGTCGGAATATTTTGAGAACTGGCTTTCCCCTATCCGGGATGCGGCAAAAACGGAGATCGACGAAGATCTTTGGGGTGAGATCGGGTTTGAAAAAGCGCTGGCATCCGTTGTGGAGGAAGAATAAACAACAGATCGATCAAGATATGATAATATAAAGATAAAAGAGTGTCCAAAAGTCTGAATTGACTGTAGGGCACTCTTTTATCTTTATAGGAAATTCCAAGTTTTATAAATGGTTGCAGATCTGCCGGTAGCATCCGGCCGGGTATTGTCCGGATAGGACGGATCTTAAACTTCGGTCATATACTGGTGCAGGAACCGGAATCCCCAACCGGCGCCTTCCCTTTGGATGGCGAAGCCGTTTTGGATCGTCATGGGCTGGTCGATAATGGCGTCGATCCAGTCGAAGCTTTCCGCGCCGTAAGGGTTGGCTACCGTTGCCAGCAGCGGCACATCATAATCCTTGTAATAGTGGGGAAGTACGGGAATGTTGTAAGCGTTTGCAAGCGCGGCGCTGTCCCGCCATGCTTCCACGCCGCCCAGACGGATCAGATCCGGCTGCCACAGATCCAGCGCGCGGCGTCCGATCAATTCCCTCAGGGCCACGGTGCTGTATTCGCGTTCTCCCATGGCAAGGCTCACGTGGGTCTTGGCATGGATGGTGGCATAGCCTTCAAAATCTGTGTTGACGACAGGCTCCTCAAACCAGAAAATGCCCAGATCCTCCACTTGGCTGATGAGCTTTACAGCCCCCGGCACATCCATACCCTGATTGGCGTCCATCATGATCTTCAGATCCGGCCCGACAGATTCTCGTACAATGTGTAGTCTGCGGACGTCCCGCTCCATATCGGGACTGCCAACTTTGATCTTCACTGCGGTGAAACCGCGCTTTTTGTAATTGACAACTTCCTCCACCAATTCGTCGTCGCTGTAGCTGAGCCACCCGCCGCTGCCATAAACAGGGATGGGTTTTCTGTGACATCCAAACAATCGGTAAACGGGTTCATCCAGCGTGCGCGCCCACGCGTCCCAAAGGGCCACGTTCAGGGTGGCAAGGGCCCAGCGCTGCAGGCCGGTGATGCCGAAATATTCACTCTCTGTCTCATAATCCTTCTGTATCTGCCCGGTCTCGTAGACATGGTATTGCCTATCCAGAATAAAGCGTTTCAGGTCTTTCAGCGCCCCTTCGATAGCGCCGGGGCTGTAATGGAAACTCAGCAGATATCCCTGCCCTATGACGCCGCCGGCGGTTTCCGTTTCCAGCACGTAAAACGCGATTTTACTGATGCTGTGGGTGGCGTCTGCAATAGGCTGGCTGATCTGGCTTACTGCCTGATAAATGCGGATATCCCTGATCAAAGTCTCTTTCGTGTTCATGAATACAGATCCTTTCTGATAAATTAACATGATTGCTGTTGGGCGGCGGCTTCCTTTGCGGGAGGTTTTTCCGCCTGTCTTGATTATAGTACACAACCGGAAAGATTCCAACTGAAAAATAAGGATATTTGTTGCAGCCCGCAAAAAACTGGGTTAAAATGTACAGGAACTGAAGAAATCATTGTGAAAACGGGACGGGAACATGAAAAGAACGATCCTGCCCGTCATTGATAAGACACAAGAAACGGAGGTATTTATGATCATCACAAAATTTGAAACATGGTGGGTAGACCGGGGCAAATGTCTTTTTGACGAAAAACGACAGGGAGGCGCCAAGATGGGCTGGGATGTGATCGCCATCAAGCTGACTACGGACACGGGGATCGAAGGGATCGCCACCTGTATGGCGGCCCGCAGCGGCGGCGTCAGTGAAAGCTATCTCCATGACAGTATCGCGCCGGTGGTGCTGGGCAGGGATCCTCACGACCACGAAGCCATTTTTTATGAGTTGTGGAATGTAGACCGGCACGAAGCATTTTTCCCCGTATTCTTGCCGGGGCCGGTGGACGTGGCCCTCTGGGATATTTGCGCGAAGGCGGCGGGACTGCCGCTGTACAAATACATTGGCGCATGCAGGACGAGCCTTCCCGTTTACGCCAGCGGAAATTTCCACGGCACCGTGAAGGAATACGTGGACGAGGCGGTCTATTACAAGAGCAAAGGGATCAGAGGCTACAAGGCGCATCCCGGCGGCCCGGTGGAGTTTGATATGGAAGTCCATCAGGCGGTCCGGGACGCGGTAGGCCCCGATTATATTCTCATGAGCGATCCGGTGGGAGAGTATACCATGGGAGAGGCGGTGAAGGTAGGCCGCCAGTTGGAGCGGCTGAACTACAAATGGTTTGAAGAGCCCTTCCGTGATTTTGAGTTGTACAAATATACGGAGCTTTGCAGGACGCTGGATATTCCGGTGGCGGCCACGGAGACCACCAGAGGCTGTCACTGGGGCGTGGCGCAGGTCATTGCCCAGCGGGCGGCGGATATTGTCCGGGCGGACGTAAGCTGGAAGGACGGAATCACCGGTACTTTGAAGATCGCCCACATGGCGGACGGCTTCGGCATGAACTGCGAGTTGCACACTACCACCATGAATTATATGGATCTGGTGAACGTGCATGTAAGCTGTGCCATCCGCAACTGCGAATATTTTGAATACTTTGTGCCGGAGGACGATTACCGGCTGCCCATGAAGGGAGACCTTCCCATTCAGAATGGCGTTATCACAGTGCCGGAGGCGCCGGGTGTGGGCGCGGAGCTTGACTGGGCGCTCATCGAAAAAAGCTGCCACAGCTACCGGGTGCAGCAGCTGTAAAAGGAGTGATCTTATGAATGACAAAAAAGAACTGACAGGCCGCGTTGGTATCGTTACCGGCGCAAGCAGCGGCATCGGCTACGCCATTGCCAATGAATTAGCGGACGCGGGGGCGGTAGTCTACGCCGTAAGCCGCACGGGAAAGGTAAAGGAAGGCCTGCCGGAAAGCTTGCCGGGCGTGCGGCACGTTAAGGGAGATGTGACGGATTTTGCGCAGATGGAAGCGATCGTAAAGGAGATCGGCGAAAAGAACGGACTGGATTTTCTGGTGAACAATGCCGGCATCACAAAAAAATGCCGGGCGGAGGCATTTCCCATGGAGGATTTTGAACAGATCCTGCAGGTGAATGTGAGCAGCATCTTTCGCCTGTGCCAGATCTGCTACCCTTATCTGAAAAACAGCCCCGGGAAAGGGCGGATCGTCAACATCAGCAGCATGGCGGCCCATCTTGGCTTTTCCGAGGTGGTGCCCTACTGTACCAGCAAGGCGGCGGTTTGCGGGCTGACCAGAGGGTTGGCGGTGGAGTGGGCCAATGACAATCTGTGCGTCAACAGCATCGCCCCGGGCTGGTTTCCCAGCGAGATGAGCAAACAGGTCATGACGCCGGAGCGCAAAGCGGCCATCCTAAACCGGATGCCCGTGCATGCATTTGGCGATACGAAGGATCTGGGAAAGATGGCCCGCTTCCTTATAGGGGATGGTGCAGCCTATATTACCGGTCAGGATTTCGCCGTGGACGGCGGCGCACTGGCCTACGGCTTCTGACAAGCTTAAATATCACCTGAATAAAATTTTATAAAATGAAACAAAACCGCCAAAAAAATACACTCTATCTATGACTGTTCGGTTTTGCATTGAGATCGCGCAATGGGAACAGGAAAACGAATATTCGTATGTTGGAGGAAGTTATGGGAGAGTACGACCAGCTGGCTGCCCGCGCAAGGGAAAAAGACGTCAACGCCTTTGCAATGCTGTACAAGCTTGTATATGAGGATCTGTATCATATGGCGTTTTATATGCTTGGAAACGCCCATGATGCGGAGGATGTGGTCTCGGATACGGTGCTTGCCGCTTATGAAGGGATCCACAAGCTGAAAAGCGCCGCCGCGTTTAAGGGCTGGATCTTCAAGATCCTGTTAAATAAATGCAGACGGCAGCGGAAGGCGTATGCGAACCGGCCGGTTTCCATTGAGAGCGGGACGGAGGGGCAGGAATATCCTGCGGACCGGTTGCCCGAGACGATGGCAGCGGCCCTGTCCGGAGAAGCGGACGGCAGATGTGCCGCCAAGTCCGGCATTTCCCGGGAAGCGGCGCTGGATGTGCAGCAGGCTTTTTTTCAACTCTCTGAGACAGAGCGGACGATTTTGGCGATGTCGCTGTTTGGCGGATATAAAAGTCATGAGATCGGCAAGCATCTGCATATGAACGCAAATACAGTGCGTACGAAATGCAGCAGGGCGCTTGGCAAGCTGCAGGATATGCTGATTGAAAGGCAGGGTGATTTCAGGTGAAAAAGCGGGAAGAAGAAATGCTGGAACAAAATGAAAAGAAAAGGATGGAGCAGTTAAAGGAGAGCCTGCGGCAGGAGGAGATTCCGCAGGGAGTGTCCCCTCTTGCTATAAAGGAGAAGCTTCTTTGGGCAGAGGCGCAGAAAGAGGATTCCGGCGGACAGGGGAAAGATTCCGCAAAAAGGACGCCCCTTTACAGGTATAAAAGAAGAAAATTGGCAGCGGCGATGTGGGCGCTGGCAGTTTTGGCGGTGGCCCTCGGAGCCTTTGGCGTCCGGCAGGCGGTCGTGATCCGCAGAGATGCGCTTATGGCAGAAAACAGTCCGGCCAACAGGAGGACGGAAGGGCAAAAAAACGACGGGGACGAAGATCTGCAGATACAGCCTTCCGCGGAAAGATACAGGGCGCAGCAGATCGCCTGCGCGGGGAGCTATGAGGAATTGTTCCGGGTATTTCAGGACCTTCAGGTGACCGATCCCACAGACAACTTAAATCCTTTGGGAGGTTCATCGTGGGAAACATATGAGATTAACGCATATGATGGTGCGGAAAGCGCCGGTGCAGCTTTCGGCAGCGACGCCATAAACAGCGGCGCCGTTTCTGGGGGTACTTCCTTCGGCGGTGCTGCTCCGGCGGAGAGCAAAGCAGAAAATGAAAGTGCTCCTGCGGGCAGCGGACCCCAGACCGGCGTGGCAGATATGGAAGATGCCGGCGCTATGGCCGGAGAGGAGAGTGTTTCCACCACCAACGTACAGGAAGAAGGGGTGGATGAGGCCGATGTGATCAAGACCGACGGGACATTTATCTATATTCTGCAGCAGAATGAGAATGCCCTGCGGGTGGTGCGTGCCGACGGCGGGCAGATGACGGAGTGCGACAACCATTTACTGGACGCCGGTGATGACACGCTGGAGGCCACGCCTGTGGAGTTTTATGCTTCCGATGGACTGGTGACTGTCATCATGCAGTACCGGCAGAAGTTTTATTATGATAAAGAGCTTGTGCCGCTCTCAAAGGAGGAGGCGGATGCCCGGCTTGCAGGGGACGTTGCGGCAGGAGAAGTCGGCATTTCAAATTCCGGCGACGGCGCGGTGGCGGCCATAAGGGGGCCGATCTGTTATTCGGATGTGAGAGAGTATGTGGCTGCGGAAACCTTTTCCGTGGGAGAGGACGGCAGTCTCACCAGCCTTGGCAGGATGACTCAGGACGGCAGTTATCGGTCCTCCCGGAAGGTCAACGGGATATTGTACCTGTTTACCACGTATTACACAAGCGTGATTCACGCGGACGGTTCCGTGGTGGAGGAATACGTGCCGAGGGTGAACGGCATCTGCATTCCCGCGGACAGCATCGCCATGCCGGATATGCCCTCCAACAGCTATATTGTGGGCAGTTCTTTTGCCTGCGGGACGCCGGGAACGGTGATCAGCCAGTTTTCGGTGCTGGACGCCAACTTTTACGCGGACGTTTATGTGAGCCAAAATGCCATCTATTTTGCGGAGGCCGGCTATGCGGAAAGCGGGACGTCTTATCATGAGTATACCCAGATCCTGAAATACACGTATCAGGATGGGGTTATGACGCCGTACGGTTCTGCCAATGTAAAAGGACAGATCCACAATACCTTTTCCATGGATGAACAGGAAGGATATCTGCGGCTGGTGACCACGGAAAATGTGGAGAAGACCCGGTATATAAAATACGGGGAGCCCAACGAATATGGAGAGCAGGAGGTTGTGGAAACCGCGGATCAATGGTTTGACGGCAGCGTGCAGGAACATACGTGGGAACTGGAGAACCATCTGTTTGTGCTGGATGAAAATATGAGGCAGGCAGGCAGCATCGAGGACATCGCAAAAGGCGAGGAGATCAAGTCCGCCCGGTTTATGGGGGATACGGGTTATTTTGTTACCTACGAAAATACCGATCCGCTGTTTTCCGTGGATCTGTCGGATCCCTCCGACCCGAAGATCATGGGGGCGCTGAAGATCCCGGGATTTTCTGAGTATCTGCATTTCTACAGCGACGGCCTGCTGCTGGGACTTGGACAGGAGACCGATGAGGAGTCGGGAAACTTCATCAGCCTGAAGCTGTCCATGTTCGATATCTCCGATCCCTATCACGTTCAGGAGACGGACAAATATCTGCTGAATGATGTGAGAAAAGCGTATTTTGCCGACGCCATGACGGACCATAAGGCGCTGCTGATCGCGCCGTCCCGAAACATCATCGGTTTCTCCGCCGCTTCAGATTCTGTGTGGGACGAAGAGACCATGACTTCCAGCTACGACTGCTGCTACAGTATATACGGATACGGGGAAACTGGTTTTTATGAGCAGTTTGCCTTTGGGCAGCAATGCAGCGCCATGCGCGGCCTGTTTGTCGGAGATGTGCTCTATATCTGCACTTGGAGGGAAGCGGAAGGAGAGACGCTGACGGCCTTCGATATGGCAAACGGCTATGAGCAGATCGGAGAACTGAACCTGCCGAAGAATTTTACAAGGCGGGAAACCGCAATAGAAGATTTTGTGTATTATGAATAATCCTTTTGCGGCGCTTCAGGGCGTCCGTCATGGGGAAACGCGTAGATGTTTTTGAATGGAGGAAGGAAGATCATGAAAAAGAAACTGAGAACGATACTGGCGGCAACTGCTGTGATGACTCTTGCTGCCGTATGTTTTGGCGGCTGCGGTTCCGGATCGGATGCAAAGCTTACGTCCGGGGAACAGGCAGACCAGACCGGAGAGGAAACCAGCGACGGAGGGGCTCAGGAAAACGCTGGGGGAACGGACGCTGTTTCCATCGACCAAACCGGAGAACCCCGGAAAGGGGATCAGATCGCGGTGATGGAGATCGCGGGGAAAGGAAAGATCCGGATCCGCCTGTTTCCAGAGGCCGCACCAAAGGCTGTGGAGAATTTTGTTACCCATGCGAAGGAGGGTTACTATGATGGTGTGACGTTCCACCGGGTCATCGAGGACTTTATGATCCAAGGCGGTGATCCTACCGGTACAGGCGCCGGAGGAGAGAGTATTTGGGGCGAGCCCTTTGAGGATGAATTTAACGAAAGCCTGATGCCCATTCGGGGCGCGCTTTGCATGGCAAACAGCGGGGCCGACACCAATGGCAGTCAGTTTTTTATCGTGCAGACGAAGGACAGCAATCTGAGTTCCGCATCGGGACTGACCGACGCGCAGGAGAAGCTGTTTGAGGAAAACGGCGGCACGCCCTGGCTGGTAAATCACCACACGGTGTTTGGTCAGGTGATCGAGGGCATGGACGTGGTGGACGCCATCGCGGCGGTGGAGACCAGCGCAGACAAGCCGGTGGAAGATGTGGTGATCGAGGGCATCACCATCGAAGAATATTAAAAGGATCCCGAAGCGTGACAGAACGCGTTGAGAAAATAAAAAACGTGAAAAATGCAGAAAATCGAACAGAAAAGTCCGTTTTATAGGACAGATGATCCGTTAAACTTGCAGTATCAGATCAATCAAAGAGAGAGGAGATACTGCAATGAAAGAATATACGATCGATCAGACTACGGCAGCGGGAATGGGACCGGAGTGCCTGATCTTAAACCCTGCGTTTATCGGCAAGCGGCCCAGAGAGGTAAGAAAAGACAAAAGCAGGCCAGCCGCAGGCGGCCTTTTTGGGAAGTCTTTTCTGAGCAGGGGCGATAAGACATTTTTTAAATCCATGGGGATCGCGGGGGCGCTTTTTCTGCTGGCAATCTTTTTTTGAAAAGAAGGAGGGCCGCAGTCCTCCAAACATCACGCGAAGATTTGCCGGACGACTGCGGAAATTTGATATTCCTGAAGCCTTAGTCATGTGCGTATCGGGTCAACGGTGCTTCTTGATTTCGTTCGTGCTTTCAAGTATAATATCATTATTGGATAATATGGAAAGTATACAAAACCGTTACAAAATCACAGAAATGTTCTTCATGAATTTTAAAATGATTAACCGGAGAGATCATAATGTCTACAGCTTCTCTTAACTCATTATATGAATTGTACCATGGCAATGTCTTCGAGGTTTATGCCAAATGGCCTGCACCAGACTTAATTCTTTCAGACGGCGCATATGGTGTTCGTGGCTTTCGAGGTGATACCACAGATACAGCAAGCTTAACAGATTGGTATCAACCGCACGTACTGTCTTGGGCAAAATATGCAAAGCCATCTACAAGTCTCTGGTTTTGGAATACAGAAGTTGGATGGGCAACTATTCATCCACTATTATTGGCAACAGGCTGGGAGTATGTTCAACTTGCAATATGGGACAAAGGACTGGCGCATATAGCAGGGAATGTTAACGGGAATACAATACGTCAACTACCGGTTGTAACAGAGGTTGCTGCTCTATACAGGAGAAAAGCTTATCTTGATACTGGTGATGGGCAAACGCTAGATGCGAAAAATTGGTTGAGAGCAGAATGGCGCAGAAGTGGATTACCATTCTCCAAAGCCAATGAAGCCTGTGGTGTAAAAAATGCAGCGACAAGAAAGTATTTATCCTCTGACTGGCTTTGGTATTGGCCTCCGGGGGAAGCTGTTCAAAAAATGGCAGAATATTGCATTCAATATGGTGTTAAGACAGATTGGCCTTACTTTTCATTGGACGGTAAAAATATGATTACTGCCCAAAAATGGGATCATCTAAGGGCAACGTGGCACCACCGAA
Organism: uncultured Lachnospiraceae bacterium; assembly: GCA_947625995.1. Classification (GTDB taxonomy): domain Bacteria; phylum Bacillota; class Clostridia; order Lachnospirales; family Lachnospiraceae; genus CANQUC01. The sequence continues at coordinate 6,554 of CANQQN010000003.1, read as the reverse complement.
ACGGTATTACTAATGTTTGGAGTAGACCCCCGCTTGCTGATTCGGAAAGATTAAAAGGTACTATGGAACGGAGTGCACCTAGAACATATAAACCGACTAAGCAATCTGCCGCTCATTTAAATCAAAAACCTCTTGATTTGATGTTGACACAAGTCGCAGCAACAACAAACATTGGCGAAATTGTTTGGGAGCCGTTTGGAGGATTGGCATCAGCTTCTGTTGCCTCGGTTTTACTTGGTCGACATCCCTATGTCGCTGAAATTGATGATGTTTTTTTCAATTTGGCAAAATCCCGGTTGGATGAAGCAGCTTCAAATTATATTGCAAACGGAACATACAATATGGAGGAAGAAAGAAAATGATTGAACGCTATGAATTGCCAATTGATGATGAGCGAACAACATTACGCGAAGGAGTAGTACGCGCTCTTCGAGCCGTTCCTATGCATTTCACGTCTACCATAAATATTGAGGGAATTTCTGCTACGGATTTGTTTGCTATGAACACTTTATTAGGTGGCGCTATTGAGGAACAAACAGTTGCTACTTTGAACGCCACACGTGCCATATGGGATCCCACAGGGCGTTGGGCTGACTACGAATTCAGAAGGTATGCCGAGAGCTTTCCAGATGTTAGACTTGAATGCGATGGTGGGGAAGTTCCATTAATTGGTATTGAATTGAAGGGTTGGTATCTATTGGCTAAAGAAGAAGTGCCATCCTTTCGGTTTCGAGCGTCAGCAAATGCAATGACGATTTGGGATTTGATAGCAGTTTTTCCATGGTCGCTATCTAATGTAATCTCAGGAAAACCAATTTTAGAGTCTCCATATATTGAACAAGCCAAGTATGCTGCTGATTTACGTACATATTATTGGGAACATCGTAGCGATATAGCGCAACCTGTTAAGCATCCAAATACTCACCCTTATCCTGAAGCAGGGAGTTCATACTCTGATATTGTTCATGATGATAGAGGTGGAAATTTCGGACGGATTGCTCGAATTAATGGTTTGATGGATGATTGGATTTCAGACACTATGAAAACTACCCTTGCGGGAATTGAAGCAAGATGGTGGGTTCGTTTTTTGAAGCTATTTGATGAGCGTGGGGATGAGGAGGCAATTCGCGCAAAGTTTACACGGCTGGCACAAGATGCAGGACACGACTCACAATGGGCTGACGAAGTGGCAGAACATTTTTTGCGGCTTATGGAAATGTAATCTAATCTATGTAAGAGTTTGAATGTCCCATGTATAGACATTTTAGGATGATGAGAGCAAGAGAACAGAAGTTTTTAACCTCTTAACATACTTTATAACGAAAAATAAAGAGAACAGCCATACCCGGATTGATTTCCAAGTATGGCTGTTTCCTCTGTTGCACTCCTGTTTGGCAACTGCCTTATGCTAGTATTGTTTTGATACTGTTTTATTGGAAGCTACCGCGAAGGAGAAACTCTTCTTTGCGGCCCCTTGCCGTTGTCATTAGCAGGTATGAGCCCCTTTGAACAGGCCAAAAAGGCTACAGGATCATTGGATATTTCCGGAAACAGTCAGCGTGCTGACGCCGGGTGTGATAGCCCACGCGCCGGTAACCGGATCCTGAACGTAGGCGGCGGCAGGCACTTCAATCTGGTTTGCGGCGGTGGTAAATACGCCGGTCAGATCGCTGTAGGTGTAGTTTGTCGTTTCAGACCATGGCTCGCCGTTGAAGGTGACGGTCAGATTCCGCAGAACGGGATCGAAGGTATCTGTCACGGAAACCGCGTCTTCGGTTGTTATGGCGGTGTTCCCGGTATTCTGGATCAGGAACGTGTAAGTGACAACGCCGTTTTCTGCCACAGGTACAGGGCTGATGGACTTGGTGATGCTCAGTACCGGCGTCTGTTCTGCAGAGATTGTCTCGTCGGCGGTGACCGCCGTAATACCGCTTCCGGAGACAGTAACGGTATTGTCGATGGTTCCTGTGGTATCCAGAGGCGCAAATTCGTTGACAGACGCTTCATATACAATGATCGCGTTCCCGTCCGCCGGAATTGTAAGGTTTTCGATACGCAAAGGCGGACCGGCTTCCACTGTAGGAGTCGCCTGCAGTACGCCGTTCACATAGTAACGCACGGTGCCGTCAATATAATCCAGCGGGACTACGGCCTGTTGGTTGAATTGGTAAGCGCCCAGATCGTCGGTGACCGTCACGCCGGTGAACGGTGTATTACCGGAATTTACGATACTGATGATATAGGTCACATTGTCCTGCTGTCCGTAGGTATCGCGAACGGCAGTTTTTGTGACGGAGAGCACTTCCAGAATCTCGCCTACTGCAATGTTGGAGTTTGTGGTCACATTATTGTAAGTCAATTGTGCCTGATTGGTAAACTGTGCCATAGATTGCACATCCTTTCTGCTGGAAGACCAGCTGTCTGTATAACAGGAGGGCCTTTTGACCCTCCTGTTATACTATATGTGCAATTTGGCTGCCGGTGAAAATTTTGTCGAAAAAAATTGTTTACAGAAATGTTAGAGATCGGACTGCCTGCAGGGGCACAGTTGAAAAACGACCCTGCCGCGTTTATGATACCGCGGAGCTATGCAGATAGGCTTCCTGTTCCGGCGAAAGGGCGTCGATGGATTTGCCCATAAACTTCAGCTTTCTTGCTGCCACATCCAGATCGATCTCTCTTGGAACGCTGATCAGCTTTTCGGTGAGCGTATCCTTGTGCGTGACCAGATACCGGGCGCTTAAGGCCTGAATGGCGAAGCTCATATCCATGATCTCGGCAGGGTGTCCGTCGCCTGCGGCCAGATTGACCAGACGGCCTTCTGCCAGCACATAGATAAAGTGATCCTTTTTGACCTCATAGCACATGATGTTTTTGCGCTGCTCTCTTGCGGAAAGAGCCATTTCCCGCAGGCCCGCCATGTCAATCTCCACATCAAAGTGGCCGGCGTTGCAGAGAATGGCGCCGTTTTTCATTTCCAGAAAATCTTCCTTTGTAATGACCTTGCAGCAGCCGGTGACTGTTACGAAAAAGTCGCCGATGGCCGCGGCTTTTCTCATGGGCATCACGTCAAAGCCGTCCATGATGGCTTCGATGGCTTTCACGGGATCCACTTCGGTGACCACGACTCTGGCGCCAAGGCCTTTGGCCCGCATGGCGACGCCCTTGCCGCACCAGCCGTAGCCTGCTACCACCACGATCTTTCCTGCGACGATCAGATTTGTGGTGCGGTTGATACCGTCCCACACGGACTGGCCCGTGCCGTAGCGGTTGTCAAAAAGATGCTTGCAGTCTGCGTTGTTTACCATCACCATAGGGAATCGCAGTTGGTCCTTTGCCTCCATGGCCATAAGCCGGATGATACCGGTGGTAGTTTCCTCGCAGCCGCCGATCACGCCCGGAATCAAGTGGGGATATTTGGTGTGCAGGGCGTGCACTAAGTCGCCGCCATCATCGATGATGATGTTTGGGCCCGCCTCCAGCACCCGGCTAATGTGGCGGTCATACTCCTCCGGGGTACTTCCGTACCATGCGAAGACCTTTAAGCCTGCAGCAACAAGGGCTGCCGCCACGTCGTCCTGAGTAGACAGCGGATTGCTGCCGGTAATGTACATATCTGCGCCGCCTGCGGCCAGTACCTTGCACAGATAGGCGGTCTTTGCCTCCAAATGCACGGACAGGGCGATCTTAACGCCCAAAAAAGGCTTTTCCTGTACAAATTCTTCCTCCAGACTGCGGAGAAGGGGGCAGTTCTTCCGCACCCAATCGATTTTTAGCTCTCCCGAAGGTGCAAGGGAGACGTCGCGAATTTCACTGTTCATGATCTGATCCTCTTTCTCTTCAAATTTAAGATATGTGTATCATAGCATATCCCGAAAGAAAAGGCTATACTGCCAGATGCACATTTTGTAAAAATAATACGAACGATTTTTCTTTCAAATCCCGCCGCCCTCCTTTATAATAACCCTATAGCGAAGGGACGGGAAGCGCCGCGTTGGCGGCCGCGTCCGGCGCAGGAATGTGCCAAAGGAACATTCTCTGTTTGGACAACTCCGCCCGAAAACAATAAGGCCTATAGAAAGGAGACACTTTATGCTGAAAGAAATCTTGGAGAGCAATGCCCTGATCTATGCCATGCTTGTGCTTTGCGGTATCGGCGTGATCAGCAAGCTTGCGGTGTGGATTTCTTACAGAAGATTAACGAAGGCCACGGAAAATATGGCTTCTTCCAAAAATGCACTGACCAGACAGCTGAAACTGAAATTTGAAAACTGCTATAAGCTGAATCTAAACGTACAGAATGTGCCTGCTTTTGTGGATAAATATCTGCAGAAATATAAAGTCATGGGGATCCGGGTACATACGGCGGACAGAGTATTAAAAGCAACCTTGCTGTTGACGGCGCTGGTGGGCGTCGCCGCCTGCGCAGGGGCCTACTGGCAGAAGATGGGAATGAGGCAGATCATCTTGTATGGGTCGGCGGCCCTGTTGTCTGCGCTGGTGCTGGGCTTTGTGGACTTTGTGCTGGACACCGCAGACAAAAAGGCCGTAGCTGTCACCAATCTTCAGGATTATCTGGATAATACGCTCACCAACCGGCTTCATCATGAGTACGAGGACGAGCCTGCGAAGGAAGCTGTGGAACAAAAACAGCCTGCGGATCTGTTGCAGCAGGGGAAGGCGCAGGTTGCGGCCACCAATCTGAAAATGAAAAAACCGAAGAAGCAGAAGAAGCCAAAGGGGGATTCCATCGACGAGGAAGAGGTGATCCGGGAGATCGTAAGGGAATTTCTTACATAACAGCCCAAATCTGTGGGAAACATTACCGGCCGGCATAAATTTTCCTGTTTACAGGCAGAATTTCCCTTGCCATATTTTGGGGATTTTGATAAAATAACGATATTAGGGCGGATCTCAAAAGGATCCAGAAAGAACATAAAGAAAAGGAAGGCGCATAGTATGGCAGATAAAGTAACCTTTGATTATTCCAAGGCAACTCCTTTTATCAGGGAGAATGAGATTCAGTCCATGAAAAAGCTGGTATTGGACGCCAAAGAGCAGTTGGTATCCAAAACAGGCGCGGGCAATGATTTTCTGGGATGGATCGATCTCCCCGTAGACTATGACAAAGAAGAGTTTGCAAGGATTCAGGCAGCAGCAAAGAAGATTCAGAATGACAGTGAGGTCCTGCTGGTGATCGGCATCGGCGGTTCCTACTTGGGTGCCAGAGCAGCCGTTGAATTTTTGCGTCACAACTTCTACAATATGGTTTCAAAGGAGATCCGCAAAACGCCGGAGATCTATTATGTAGGCAACAGCATCAGCAGCACCTACATTCAGCACCTGATCGATGTGATCGGAGACCGTGATTTTTCCATCAACATGATCTCCAAATCCGGCACCACCACGGAGCCGGCCATTGCGTTCCGCGTATTTAAGAAGCTGTTGGAAGAAAAGTACGGTAAGGAAGAAGCGGGCAAGCGTATCTACGCCACCACCGACAAGGCAAGAGGCGCGCTGAAAAATCTTGCCACGGAGGAGGGCTATGAGAGCTTTGTGGTGCCCGATGATGTAGGCGGACGGTTCTCCGTGCTCACGGCTGTGGGACTGCTTCCCATTGCGGTCAGCGGCGCGGACATTACGAAGCTGATGGAAGGCGCGGCAAGCGGACGCGCGCGCGCGCTCAACGCAGATTTTGAAGAAAACGACGCTCTGAAGTATGCGGCGGTGCGGAATATCCTTTTGAGAAAAGGCAAGGGAATTGAGATATTGGCCAATTATGAGCCAAGCCTCCATTACGTATCCGAATGGTGGAAGCAGCTCTATGGCGAGAGTGAGGGCAAGGATCAAAAGGGCATATTCCCGGCGGCGGTGGATCTGACTACGGATCTCCACTCCATGGGCCAGTTCATTCAGGACGGCTCCCGCAATCTGTTTGAGACGGTGATCAACGTGGAACAGTCCAGATGTGAGATCGTACTGGAGGAGGAACCGGTGGATCTGGACGGGCTGAACTATCTGGCAGGCAAGACCGTAGACTTTATCAACAAGAGCGCCATGAACGGAACGATCTTGGCGCATACGGACGGCAACGTGCCTAACCTGATGGTGACTGTTCCGAAGCAGGACGAGTTCTTCCTTGGCGAGTTGTTCTATTTCTTTGAGTTTGCCTGCGGCATCAGCGGATATTTATTAGGGGTGAATCCGTTCAATCAGCCGGGCGTGGAAAGCTACAAGAGAAATATGTTCGCGCTTCTTGGCAAACCCGGATTTGAGGAAGAAAGAGAAGCATTGTTAAAGAGATTATAAGGCGAAACATCAAGGGGGATGCGAAGGTGTCCCCCTTCTTTTGCTTACAGGAGAAAAATATGAAGATTGTTGTTCTTGACAGGGATACGGTGGGAGTGGACGTGGACTTCTCCGGAATTGACCGGTTTGGAGACGTGGTGATCCACGGACGGACAGAATATGGACAGATCGCGGAGCGGGTGAAGGATGCAGACGTCATTGTGGCAAACAAAAGCCGCCGATGGACGCACTTACACGGCAAAATG
>CANQQN010000002.1 GCA_947625995.1 uncultured Lachnospiraceae bacterium | reverse complement strand
GTACAGCCCGTCCTTCAGCATATCCGACGCCAGCTCCGGGGGCGTACGCTCCAGCAGCACCCGCAGGTCATCCATAACCGGCTCCAGCGCCTCGGTGATCGCCCTGCATACCTCATTCTGAGAAATTTCCCGTTCAACAGGAAGGCCGGATACCACGTCTATGCCGGGTACCTTTGTCTTATTGTCCGGACGTTCGGTAACGGCACAGCAAAAATTGATCTTTAAGTTTTCCGCTGTCTTTGTCCCGACGATAAGGTTATATCTGCGCTTCAGAAAGCTTTGGATCGCTTCATCCAGCCTGTTTCCTCCCACATTGACCATCTTGCTCAGGATCACGCTTCCCATGGAAATAACGGATATCTCCGTAGTATCCGCGCCGATATCCATAATAAGCACACCCTTAGCCTTATGTACGTCTATTCCGATACCGACAGCATCCGCGATGGGACGGTCCACCAGATACACTTTTTTTGCCTGAATATTGGAACTGGTGATCAGCCTGTGAAAAGCTCTTTTCTGCAGTTCCGTGATGTCACTGGGAATGGACACATAATAATCGCAGGTTCTGGAAAAAAGGCCGATGCCGCTGCCAAGAAACTTCCTCAGCACCAGCTTGGTATTCTCTATACTGGCAATCATTCCGCTGGAAATAGGATACACCACTTGGATCTCATCAGGGGATTTTTCATACATTTCATAAGCCTCATTCCCCACGGCGACCACTTTATCCTTATTTTCAATGGCAATGATATTTCTTTCGTTGATGATCATTTTTTTATTTTTATTATATATCTTAATATTACACGTACCGAAATCGATTCCCAACGCATTGACGATCAAAGTCAGCACTCCTTTCGTACCTAACTGTTTTCCCTTTCTGCATGACGCATGTTGACGGTCAGTCCAAAAGACCCTCCTCCCGAAAGCTCAGATACTTCCGGTCGCCGATGATGATATGGTCCGTCAGCGGAACATTCAAAAGCCTGCCGCACTCTAACAGTCTCTTTGTCAGCAGAATGTCTTCTCTGCTTGGAGTGGGATCCCCGCTGGGATGGTTATGAAGCAGAACGATATTCACCGCCTCGTACCTCAGCGCTTCCAAAAATATTTCTCTTGGGGACACGGGCGAAAAAGAAACCGTGCCGGAATACATCACCCGGTCACAGATCATGTCCCCTCTTGTATTTAGCAAGATCAGTATAATCTTCTCCTGTTTTTCGTGACGCAGGTCCTCCATGTAATAGTCCGCAATGGTTTCCGGCGATGAAAAACACAGCCTTCTGCCTGCGGTAGATTTGGCGATGCGCCGGGACAACTCCGCCACACACAATATCTGGATCCCCTTTACGGCGCCGATGCCCTTCTGCTTTGTTAACTCGGCAAGGGAATAATTGCAGATGCCCTGTATTCCATCCCTGCAATTGGGCGTCTGCAAAAGCCTTCTGGCGAGAGAAAGGGCCGACTGCCCTTTGCTTCCTGTCCGCAGGACAACCGCCAGAAGCTCCGCATCTGACAGCGCCCCGGGGCCGTAAGAACGGCACTTTTCATAAGGGCGCTCGTCAGAAGGCAGATCTCTCATTAACTGGCCTGTAATAATTTGTTCCATGATTCTCCTTATCCGGCACATCTTCAGGTTTCCTTCAAGGACGATCAGGAATCTGTCTGTTATCGTTCTGATAAATATTCGTGAATACCCTTAGCCGCCGCTTTTCCGGCGCCCATTGCCAGAATGACTGTGGCTGCGCCTGTAACCGCGTCGCCTCCGGCGTAAACTCCCTCCTTGGTAGTAGCGCCGTTTTCCTCGTCTGCCACAATACATTTCCACTTATTGACTTCAAGACCATCCGTGGTAGAAGCAATCAGCGGATTGGGGGATGTCCCAAGAGACATGATCACAGTGTCCAGTTCAAGCTCAAACTCGGAACCGGGGATCTCCACCGGACGTCTTCTGCCGGAAGCGTCGGGTTCTCCCAGTTCCATGCGGACGCAGCGCATTCCTTTCACCCATCCGTTTTCATCAACAAGTATCTCTTTAGGATTTGTCAAAAGATCAAAAATAATTCCTTCTTCTTTCGCATGGTGGACTTCTTCGACTCTTGCGGGAAGCTCCGCTTCACTGCGGCGGTAGACAATATGCACCTCCGCGCCGAGACGCAGCGCGGTTCTGGCGGCATCCATGGCCACATTGCCGCCGCCGACCACCGCAACCTTTTTGCTGACTGCGATAGGCGTGTCGTAATTGTCGTCAAAAGCCTTCATCAGATTGCTTCTTGTCAGATATTCATTGGCAGAAAATACGCCGTTGGCATTTTCACCCGGAATCCCCATAAACTTTGGAAGACCGGCGCCGGATCCGATAAACACCGCCTGAAATCCTTCCTCATGGATCAACTGGTCGATGGTCACCGAGCGTCCGATCACCACGTTGGTCTCAATCTTCACGCCAAGGGCTTTTACGTTCTCAATCTCGGGAAGCACCACACCGTCCTTCGGAAGACGGAATTCCGGAATCCCGTAGACAAGCACGCCTCCGGCTTTGTGAAGCGCTTCAAAGATCGTCACATCGTAGCCAAGCTTTGCAAGATCTCCCGCGCAGGTAAGGCCTGCCGGCCCGGAACCGATCACGGCAACTTTTTTGCCGTTCTTCTCCTTTGGAGGCGCGGGCTTGATGTTGTTTGTCCTTGCCCAGTCCGCCACAAACCGTTCCAGCTTTCCGATGGAGATCGGCTCGCCTTTGATGCCGCGGATACACTTTCCCTCGCACTGCGTCTCCTGTGGACATACACGACCACAAACCGCCGGAAGGGCAGATGACTCCCCAATCACTTTGGAAGCCTCTTCAAACTGTCCATCCTTCACCTTTTCAATAAACGCGGGAATATTGATGGAAACCGGACATCCCTGAACGCATTTTGCATTTTTACAGTTGATACATCTGGAAGCCTCTTCCATTGCCTCCGACTCATTATAACCAAGACATACCTCGTCAAAATTTGTGGCACGCACCTTTGCGTCCTGTTCCCGTACCGGAACTTTTTTCAGCACGTCCATTATTTGTCACCTCCGCAATTTCCACATCCGCCGTGATGAGTATCGCCCTCCTGAAGTTTCAGAATGGCTCGACCCTCATAGGTCTTATACATCTGCTGCCGTTTCATGGCCTCGTCAAAATTTACCAGATGCCCGTCAAACTCCGGTCCGTCCACACAGGCAAATTTCACCTGATCTCCTACCGTCACACGGCAGGCCCCGCACATGCCCGTACCGTCAACCATAATGGGATTCAGGCTGACAATGGTAGGAATATGAAGTTCTTTTGTAAGCAGCGTCACAAATTTCATCATGATCATAGGGCCAATGGCCACGCACACATCGTAATGTTTTCCCTGTTCTTCCACCAGATCCCTTACCACGTCCGTTACAAGGCCTTTCCTCACATAGGAACCGTCGTCGGTGGTCACATACAGATTACCGGCTACCGCCCTCATCTGCTCTTCCAGAATGATTAGATCTTTATTTCTTGCTCCAAGGACTACATCCGCCTCAATGCCGTGTTCATGAAGCCACTTTACCTGCGGATACACAGGCGCGCTTCCGACGCCGCCGGCCACAAACAGGTATTTTTTCTGCTTCAGTTCCTCCAAGGGAATGTTCGTAAATTCGGAGGGCACTCCAAGAGGGCCGGTCACATCCATAAACGAATCCCCCACTTTAAGCTTTGCCATCTTCATGGTGGAAGCCCCGACAGTCTGCAAGACAATGGTAACCGCACCGGTTTCCCTGTTATAATCGCAGATCGTCAGCGGAATGCGCTCTCCCGTCTCGTCAAGCTTAACGATCACAAACTGACCCGGAAGACAAGACTTTGCCACACGCGTTGCGGTCACATCAAATAGATAAATCTGGTCTGTAAGCTTTTCAGCTCTTGTAATTTGATACATGCTACATCTCCCCATTTTTATTTTTTCGCGTCAAAATCCAACCAATGTATAATTGCCGTTGTCATCCAGCAAAGTAAATACCGCACCGGTATTGATCTCTACCGCGTAAGAACCAAACCCGCCGTTTGTATACAGTTTATTGACACGGTAAAATTGCTTGCCGTTGATAGTAATGATCTCGTTGCAGAAAAACTCAGCCGTGCCAAGGGCGGGATCGGCCGCTTCTCCCGAAGAATTGAGCAGTTCTCCGGACGCAACAAGTCCGTCTTTCACAATATCCAGCGCCTCTGTGTTGGTGACGGGCGCGCTGAATATAAAATCATAAACCTTTCTGGAAACCTGACTGGAGACCCCGTTCTGATCGATAAACACCATGGAAAACACATGATTGCCCATGGGCAGCGCAAGATCGCCGGTATATTCCGGCGAATCAGCCGTCGGAGTGGTATCATCCAGCGTATAGTAGGCGCGGCAGCCGTCAGGAATATCGACCTTGATCTCGGTCACTTCCCGGTAAGTCCCGCTTTTAGGCGATATCACCGGCGCCGCAGGCTCAGAGGCAATGATGTCATAATTGACGACGATATTTTGGCTCATAAGGCCGTTGGCGTTCACCGCCATAGCGTGAAATACGGTTTTCCCTTCCTCAAGCTGGATAGGTCCGGCATACAGGATACTGGATTCCGTTGCCTCCGTATCGTCGGTGGTGTAATAGATCCGTTCCGCTTCCCCGGCCGTGATCTCGACGGTAAGCTTCTCATCGTAGGTTCCCGATTTGTAATTGAACACCGGCTGGTTCAGAAGATAATCCTCAAAAAGCTCCTCCGTACCTTCACCGGACGCCTTTTCCGCCAGATCCAGAATCGCCTGCATGTTATTGCCGGACTCATAAATATTGAGCAGCTTCTGAATCGCTTCCTTGTTGCCTTTGTCGATGTCGACTACCTGTTCAAAATAAAAGGACGCATTCGTATCTGAGTGTTGTTGAAGATACAGGTTTGCCAAAGCAAGGCGTCCTTTGATCCTGTCGCCTTTTGTTCTGGCGGCGTTGATGGCCTTCTCATAACAGCCCGCCGCATTGGCGATATCACCGGAATCCTCATAAGTCTGCGCTTTTTCAAACTGGCTGGAAAAAGAACTGTACTGTCCGTAAATGAAGATCGTAGCCAAAGTAACCGCAAGGATAAACGCCAGTCCGCCTACGATACCTATGATATTGACCATCATCTTTGCCGTTTCATCATCGATGGTCTCATCGCTGAGCTTATCCCGAAAGGCTTTTATGGGATTTTTTCTTTTCTTTTTGGGACGGCCGGCATTTTTTTTCTTCCGTTTTTTGCGTTCAACGGAATCATCGTCCTCAGATAAAGGCGCTTCCCCATCTTCCTGCTCTCCGTCTTCGCCGTACAGCGCAAGAAACTCTTCGTCCGAAAGCTCGTCCAGAGATACCTTCGATCCATCTTTGGAGAATCCCGCAGGCGGTTCAACCGGACTATTCCGCGGTTCTTTTGGATTTTCGTCCTGATCTGCTTTTGTTTCCCGGACTTTTGCCTCTTCCTTGCCCAGATCAATTACTTTGGTTTCCTGATTCATGTTCGTGATCCTCTCATGCCCTTTCATTGATTTCTACAGAAGCTGTACAGTTGCTCATCAGCATGGCAACGGTCATCACGCCAACCCCGCCGGGCACCGGCGTAATGGCGCCTGCCTTGTCCTTTACATCTTCAAAATCAACGTCTCCGCAAAGCTTGTTGTCTGCGTTTCTGTGAATGCCCACATCGATCACTACTGCGCCTTCTTTTATAAAATCCGAAGTGACAAACCGGGGCTTTCCCACAGCAACCACCAAAATATCCGCTTGTCTGGTAATCTCTTTGATATTCTCTGTTTTTGAATGCGTGACTGTAACTGTGCCGTTCTCCCTGAGCAGCAGCATGGATACCGGTTTGCCCACAATGTTGCTTCGGCCCATGACCACACAGTTTTTCCCGGCGATCTCAATGCCGGAACGTTTCAGAAGCTGAATCACGCCTGCAGGCGTACAGGATACATATCCCTTCAGCCCAATGCTGAGCGCTCCCACATTATAAGGGTGAAACCCGTCCACATCCTTCTTCGGTGAAATCGCAAAGGTCACCTTATTTTCATCAATATGCTCCGGCAGGGGAAGCTGTACCAGAATGCCGTTTACTGTCGGATCGTTGTTAAGCTTCTCCACAAGGGCAAGAAGCTCCTCCTCGGTGACTGTTTCTTCCAGTTCGTAGGAAAGAGAACGGATCCCCACATATTCACAAGCCTTCTTTTTATTATTTACATAGACATTGGATGCAGGATCATGTCCTACCTGCACCACAGCCAACGTGATCTCAATCCCCTGTTCTTTGTATGCCGCGACCTTTTCCCTGCATTCATCCTTAATCTGTGCCGCGATCTTTTTACCATCAATGATCAATGCCATACTATCCTCCAATCTGTCCGCCCACAGGATCTGTTAATATAATCCGGTGATCACACCGTCATCATTTACGTCAATACCGTTCGCCGCAGGAACTTTTGGAAGCCCGGGCATGGTCATCACGGAGCCTGTAAGGGCAACCACAAAGCCTGCGCCGGAGGAAATATAAACCTCCCGGACGGTAATTGTAAAATGCTCCGGCCGGCCAAGGCGGGCCGGGTCGTCGGAAAGAGAATACTGGGTTTTGGCCATGCAGACCGGCAGTGAACGAAAGCCCATGGCTTCAATCTTCTTCAGTTCCGTTTCCGCAGCCGGTGCGAAGGAAACGCCATCCGCGCCGTAGATTTCCTTTGCCACGGTAGTGATCTTATCCTTCAGGCTCATGTCGTCATCATATATAGGTTTGAACTGCGAGGGCTTTGTCTCCAGCGTCTTTAACACAGCCTCCGCCAGCGCAACGCCGCCCTTGCCGCCTTTCTCCCATACTTCGGACAAGGCAAATTCACAGCCGCGCTCCTCACAGAAGCTGCGAATATAGGAAACCTCTGCCTCCGTATCGGTAATAAAGGAATTCAGGGTTACCACAATGGGCACACCGTATTTCTGCAGATTTTCAATATGTTTTTCAAGGTTGACAATGCCCTTTTTCAGTGCGTCAAGATTCTCCCCGGAAAGCTGATCCTTTGGAACGCCGCCGTTATATTTCAACGCGCGGACAGTAGCCACAAGAACGACTGCATCGGGCTTCAGTCCCGCCATCCGACATTTTATGTCGAAAAATTTTTCTGCGCCAAGGTCAGCGCCGAATCCGGCCTCCGTAACGGTAATATCCGCAAGCTTCAACGCGGTCCTTGTGGCGCGGATACTGTTGCAGCCGTGAGCGATATTGGCAAAGGGGCCGCCGTGTACAAGCACCGGCGTATGCTCCAGCGTCTGGATCAGGTTCGGCTTGATGGCGTCCTTTAACAGCGCAGCCATGGCGCCTGTTGCATGGATCTGGTCCGCCGTCACCGGGTCGCCGTCGTAGTTGTAGGCTACGATGATCCGGCCCAGACGTTTTTTCAGATCGGCCATATCCTCTGCAAGACAGAGGATCGCCATGATCTCAGACGCCACCGTAATGATAAAATGATCCTCCCTGACAACGCCGTCAGTCTTTCTGCCGAGCCCCACGACAATATTGCGGAGCACACGGTCATTCATGTCCAGACAACGTTTCCAGACCACCTGTCTGGGGTCGATCCCCAGTACGTTTCCCTGCTGGATATGATTGTCCAGCATGGCCGCAAGCAGGTTGTTCGCGGAAGTAATCGCGTGGAAATCGCCGGTAAAGTGAAGATTCAGATCCTCCATGGGAACCGCCTGCGCATATCCGCCGCCGGCGGCGCCGCCCTTTATACCAAAGCATGGGCCAAGAGACGGCTCGCGAAGGGCAACCACAGCCTTTTTCCCAAGTACACCGAAGGCCTGTCCGAGGCCAACGCTTGTGGTGGTCTTCCCTTCTCCTGCGGGGGTAGGATTGATGGCCGTCACAAGCACCAGCTTGCCGTCCGGTCTGTCCTTCACCCTTTCCCACAGATCATCGGAAAGCTTTGCCTTATATTTGCCGTAGAGCTCCAATTCATCCTCTGTGATATCCAGTTTTTTTGCAACCTCCTGAATCGGTATCATGACCGCCTCCTGAGCGATCTCAATATCTGTTTTCATCTTATCCTCCATTCCGGTTCCGATCCTTGATCAGATCTCTTCCAAAAAGTTTTCAAAATCCGTCATTGACATCAGTATCTTTCGGGGCTTCGTTCCCTCCTCCTCGCCGACAACGCCTGCCTGCGCAAGCTGGTCCATGATCCGGGCCGCACGGTTAAATCCGATCTTAAACACCCGCTGCAGCATGCCGATGGAAGCCTTGTCCTTCTCTATGATAAACTTACCGGCGTCGGCAAAATACTCATCGCGCTCGTCCTCCCCTGAGGAACCGCCTCCGGAGGAGGAAAGCTGAACGCTGTTCATCTTTTCTTCAACCTCCTTGTTGTAGACAACGTCCTGATTCTGTTCCTTCAAAAACGAGACGATCTTCCCCACTTCCTGATCGGACACAAAAGCGCCCTGCACACGGATGGGTTTGGGATAGCCGCTTGGATAAAACAGCATGTCGCCGTTGCCCAGCAGTTTTTCGGCGCCGTTCATATCCAAGATCGTCCGGGAATCCGTACCGGACGCCACCGAAAGGGCAACTCTGGAGGGAATATTCGCCTTGATCAGGCCTGTCACAACGTCCACGGAAGGCCGCTGGGTGGCAATGATCATATGAATGCCGGCCGCTCTTGCAAGCTGCGCAAGACGGCAGATGGAATCCTCCACCTCTTTTGCCGCGACCATCATCAGATCCGCAAGCTCGTCGATGATGATCACGATCTTCGGAAGCTTCTTTGGCCGCTCCTCTCCCTCCTGAAGAGGAATATCCTTCAGGGAATCTATCTTTGCATTGTAGCCGCCAAGATCCCTTACCTGAAGCTCAGCAAATTTTTTGTAACGCTCGGCCATCTCCGCAACGGCCCAGTTCAAAGCGCCGGCCGCCTTTTTAGGGTCGGTCACCACGGGGATCATCAGATGGGGAATTCCATTGTAAACGCCAAACTCCACGACCTTCGGGTCAATGATGATAAACCTGAGTTCACTGGGCTTTGCCCGGTAGAGCATACTCAAAATAATTGAATTCGTAAATACGGATTTGCCGGAGCCGGTAGTACCCGCAACAAGCATATGAGGCATCTTTGCCAGATCCGCAACGATCACCCTGCCGGAAATATCTTTGCCTGCCGGAAATGCCAGCACGGATCTGTTGGCTTTCAGTTCTTTTGACTCTAAAAGCTCCCGCAGGTATACCGAAGACTTCTCCGAATTGGGAACTTCGATCCCAACAGCCGGTTTTCCGGGGATAGGAGCCTCTATGCGGATATCCGACACCGCAAGATTCAGTTTGATATCGTCCGCCAGAGAAACAATACGGCTTACCTTCACGCCTACCTCCGGCTGAAGCTCATACCGCGTAACGGCAGGGCCGCAGCTGACATCCAGTACCGTCACGTTCACGCCGAAGCTGCGAAGCGTCTGCTGCAGCTTCATGGCTGTCTCGCGAAGCTTTTCGTCAGAATCCCCCATGGCGCCTCCGGCGCCTTTCTGAAGAAATTCAAGGGGAGGAAACGCAAACGCATCACCCTCCTTTGGCTGTTCGCCCGCAACGATCTCGGACATGACCTGATCCATTGCCTCGGCGGCGTCTTTTTTGGAAATCTTGCCGGAATCTGCTTTTTTTTGCGTCTGATCCGGATTTTGCGCGGTCTTGACAGATCCTGCCGAAGACGTCTTTGAGGCTGCCGCTTTCTCCATGGCTTTCTGTTTGCGCTGAGCGCTCTTTTGGGCGATGAGTTCTTCGGGATCACTGAGATCCACCATCGTTTTTGCGCCGCCTCTTGTGATCGTAATCTCGCTTCCGGGGTTTTTCAGCGTGGTGATCACAGGCGTTTCCTCAATACCCACACGTCCCATGGGCTTTACCTGTAGCTTTGCCTCTTTTCCGTTCTTCTTCAGTTCTTTTCCGGTCTTTGCAAGATTGGGGACAGGGCCGCCTTTCAGATCCGTCGCCGCAAAATCTGTATCACGGCTCCGGACTGCGGTCATGAAAGAACGGCGCTTCGCCGCCTCCGCTTCCTTTTGCCTCTTAACCTCCATTTTCTCCAAATGCTGCTGCCTGCGCTGTTTCTTTGCCTCATATTGAATCTGCCGTTCCTTGTAGCGGTATTCTATGTTATCCTTCTTTTTTTTGTACTGCTCCTCCTTGCGGATGGCAGCTCGTCTTTTCCTGAGGGCAGTATCTTTTTTGGCGGTATCTTTCAGCTTTTGGCCACCGACAGAAATGCTCTTGAAAAAAGACTTTCTGGTAAGGATCACCATTGCGGCCACGATCAGGAGAATGCAGACCACCGCGGCGCCGATCCGGCCCATCATACCGGAAATCCAGTTATACGCAATGCCGCCGAAAGCGCCTCCGCCTTTTTTAAACATCATGGAATAACTGAAATATCCCTGAATATCCTGAGGATTGAATCCTTCATTGTCCGTAAAAACCTGTAAAAGGACACAGAGCGACAAAAAGATCACAATGCTGGAAAAAGCCTTGGAAATCATCTTGCCTGCGTCTTCCCCGACCACTATGAAAAAAATACCCAAAAACAGAAGCACGGGGAAAATATAACTCATCATACCAAAGGCGCCGAACAGCACTTCGCTGATGCTGTCAGTAGCCCTGCCTCCGATACCAAAGCCGCTGAAAAATAGTAAAATGCAAAATCCAAGGGCAGCCAGCAAAAAGATCTCCTGAAAAATGCCAAGCTGTTCCTGCTGTCTTCCCGTATTTGAGGATCTGTTTTTCTTTTGCGCCACTTGATGATTTGCCTTCCGACCGGACGCCATCTAATTACCTCCCAACATCCCGGCTGTATCAGGAAAACAGGCCAAAATGATACAAGATCGCCAACAGGCCCATGAGAATACAATAAATGCCGAAATATTTAAACTTACGATTCCGCACAAGTACAAGCACAAACTTGATGCACAGGAAACCAACCACCGCGGCAGCGATCATCCCCGCCGCGTAATTAAGAATCTCCGCCTTTGAAAGCGATTCCGCCGCGATGTCCTTGATGTCAAGAACAGCCGCGCCTAAGATCGCGGGAATAGACATGATAAAGGAATACTTTACCGCAAACCGCTTGTCAAAACCGCTGAGCAGGCAAGCCGTAATGGTGGTACCGGAGCGGGAAATGCCGGGCAGTGTGGCGATGCCCTGTGCGACGCCAATTCCAAGGGCATTGGTATATGTAATGTTTTTCGGCGTCTTTTTTCCGGAAACTGTCCTGTCGGCGATCATCAGCAGACAGGCTGTGATCAACAGGCAAACGCCGATGATCAGCATATTCTCTCCGGCTTTTTCCACCAGATCTTTCCCCAGAAATCCGATGATGCCCGTGGGAATGGTAGAGACAAGCACGAGCACGACAAATTTGCGATAGCTTCCGGATACGATCCTTCGGTATTTCTCGTCTTCTCCTGAAAAAGTATTGTTTATCAGTATCTTCAGGTTCGCGCAGCAGTCGATCAGGATCCGGACTGCTTCCACCACCATTTTTTTAATATCCGCCCAGTAGATGATGAATACCGCGATCAGAGTACCTACATGAAGCATAATATCAAACGTCATCTTCATATCCGTATTTACATGGAACACGTTTTTAAAAATCGCCAAATGTCCGGAACTGCTTACAGGCAAAAATTCTGTCAGGCCCTGAATGATCCCCATTAAAATTGCTTGCAACAAAGACATATTTTTGACCTCCTGTTTTTATGATTTCCTTTATTTTTTGGAAAGATTGCATACTATTCCAGTCTTCATATTTTCTCGTTATTATACCATCAATATTAAAAAATGCCAACTACATTTCATTCAATTCACCTTTTTTTAATGTTTTTTAAACATTTGATTATTTTCATAACATTTTGCTGATAATTTAGAAACATCTTCACTTCTTTTCCCTCTTTGCGATCAATGCATTCAGCTTTTGAAAAGCATCTGACATGCCGCCCACAGCGTCGATCAAGCCCCGGTCCACCGCGTCCTGTCCCACCAAAATCGTACCCAGATCTTTGGTAAGGATCCCTGTTGCCAGCATCATCTCTTCCATCTTTTCCTTTGTGCTTTTGCTGTGGGCCGCCACAAAAGAAACGATCCGGTCTTGGATCAGATTAAAATAATCGTAAGTCTGGGGCGCGCCGATGACGGTGCCGCTCATGCGCACCGGATGCAGGATCATGGTACCCGTGGGCACAATGTAGGAATAATCGGTTGCCACCGCAAGAGGCACGCCGATGGAATGGCTGCCGCCCAGCACAAGGCCGACGCTTGGCTTACTCATGGACGCGATCATTTCCGCAATGGCAAGACCGCTCTCCACATCGCCTCCCATGGTGTGCAAAAGCACAAGCAATCCCTGAATATCCCTGCTGTTTTCCACTGCCGCAAGCTGTGGCAATACATGCTCGTACTTGGTGGATTTACTTGTGGCGGGCAGTACCTCGTGTCCCTCAATCTCCCCGATAATAGAGATCAGATGGATCTTATAATCCTCCACTTCACTTTCCAGCGTCACCTGCCCGTAATTTTCAATTCTCTCGTCCTGCGCCTTCTGGGCATCCGCCTGTTCGTTTTTCTGTTCCTCGTTGTTTTTGATCATATCTTCAGCCATTTTTGACACACTCCCGTCCCTTTCTGTTTAGATTGACACCATGCGCACAGGATAGTATTTGTCAAAAACAGATTCTTCATGCAAACCATCGCGATATAAAAAAGCGCGCCGGAACCGAAGAACCTGTCTCCGGCCTTTGACGCACTTTTTTAGGTCTTTTTAAGATAATTTTTAAGCTATAAGAAAAACCTTGATTTCTCAAGATCGTCCTTATATCTTCTTATCCATTTCATCTTACACGAACCACCATGTAATGGCAAACCCCACGTTATGAAGACCGGGGGCTCGCCCACCTTCGCGGTCTGATGGAGCTGAGGGGAATCGAACCCCTGTCCGAAAGTCTTTCCACAATAGTTTCTCCCATCGCAGTCATTATTTTCACATTCCCTCCGTCCGGCGCCTAATGACAGGCTTCGGACATCAGTAGCTTCATGGATCTTCTGCCTCCGCAAAGCTTAGGAAACAGAGTTCCCCGCGTAGTCGATGCCGGATCCCTAAACCGCAGGAGATCTAAGGCCGACAGCCGCCCTTAGGCAGCGTATGCTAAATTGTCTTCAGCGTTTATATTTATTGTGCGGATTGATGACGCGGTCCCGCACCGCGGATGGCTTCTAAAGCTTCTAAACCCCCGTCGAAACCAGTACAACCCCTTGGTTATAACGGTTAATTCCTTATCTATTATAAGAAAGCTCGCTCCTTCTGTCAACAGGAAACTACTGCACGCCCGCCAGAATCTTCATGGCCGGCGCGGAAAGCCGCACGGTATCCGGCGCATCCCATGCAGGCTGGATCTTCAAAAATCCGGCCATCTCCGCCTGATTTTTCATATCGACCGCATTTCTGTCAAGGGTATGGCACGCCCCGTAATACGTGTAATTATCATATGCCGCGTAAAGCTCCTCCGTTTCCCCTGTATCCGCCTGCACCGTATAACGGATCATGATCAAGGGCATACTCATTCCGGTGTTGTAAGCCACGTCGCGATATCTTGCCTCCAGCACATCTGTGATCTTCACATTTTCTGTGTATCTGCTGTAAAGATCCTGCAGACAGGGCACCGCATACTGTGTTTCCTGAATGGATTTCACCGCGCCTTCTACTCTGGCAGCGTCGGAAATCTTTGTAAGCAGTTCCCGCGCCTTCTCGAACTGGGCATTGTCCACTTGGACCATCGCTTTCTGATAGATGATATCCTGCTTAAGCTGAGCAACGTCCTCATACCCCATGATCTCATCGGCATACTTCTCCGCCTGATCGTAATCCTTCGCCTCCATGCAGGCCTTGATCTTGTGGTATGTAATGAGATAAAGATAATTTTTTGCCTCTTTGTAATCCTCCATAGTCAGAAGGGTTTTCTCAGCGGAGGCGTCATCTCCCGCCTCTATGGCCAGCAGCGCCTCCTGATACTGGATTTCTTTCAGGATCGACTTCGTATCTTCATAGTTGCCGACACTTTCAAACGCTTTTTTGGCAGCCTCGTAATCCCCTGCTTCATAAGCCTCCAGACCCTCCAGATAGACCACGTTCTTTTTATTGTCTGAAATGGTATGGAGCATGACCCCTGTACCGGCAGCCGCCACAGCAATGACGCAGGCGGCGATGATAACGATTTTATTTCTGCTCATAGTTTCACATCCGTTTCTAATACAGATTTTTCACCTTAAACTGTTTCTCCGCTTCCCGGCGCTGATCTTTTTTTGCAATGTCCTGCCGTTTGTCATAGAGTTTTTTCCCTCTGGCAAGCCCGATCTGCACTTTCACAAGACTTCCCTTGAAATACACCTGCAGGGGAACGATGGTATACCCCTGCTGGGCGATCTTGCCGGTCAGCTTATTGATCTCATGTCTGTGCAGCAGCAGCTTACGCACCCGCAGCGGATCTTTATTAAAAATATTACCCTTCTCATAGGGGCTGATGTGCATCCCATAGATAAACAGTTCGCCCTTCTCCACCCGTATGAAGGATTCCTTCACGCTGCACTTTCCCATGCGCAGGGATTTGACCTCCGTACCGGCCAGAGCGATCCCTGCCTCAAAGGTATCTTCTATAAAATAATCAAAGCGGGCTTTTTTATTATTTGCAACCAGCTTGATACTATCCTTGCCCATAGTCACCTCCAAAAATCACTGTTTCGCCGTGAGGCTTCCATCAGGTCCGGCAGCCTGCGGACCTTCCTTCCCGCTCCGGTCGTCACGCTCCGGCGTTTCGGTTTCTTCCTCTTCCTCATAAATCTCAAACAGCACCGTGCGCTGCAGCATATCGCAGTCTGCTACGCGGATCGTCACAGGCTGTCCCAGCTTGAATGTCCTTCCGGTGTCGCCGCCTACCAGTTCATAGCCGGATTCGTCAAAATAATAGTAATCGTCCGATAAGGACTGGATGCGCACAAGGCCCTCCACCGTGTTTTCCAGTTCCACATACATGCCCCAGCCGGTGATGCCGGAGATAATACCTGTATAGACCTGTCCGATCCGTTCCAGCATATATTCCGCTTTTTTCAGCTTCAGGCACTCCCGCTCTGCCTCGTCGGCCCTGCGCTCCGTGGCGGAAGAATGCATGGCCACTTCCGGCAGGATCTTATTGTAATGCGCGTTTCTTCTGTCGTTCCTCCTGCCGTGTATGGTCTCCTTGATGATCCGATGGATCTGCAGATCCGGATACCGGCGGATCGGCGACGTAAAATGGCAATAGTATTTGGTTGCCAGTCCAAAATGGCCAATACACTCCGTGGTGTAGCGCGCCTGCTTCATGGTACGCAGCACGATACGGCTGATCAGCGCTTCCTCCGGCGTATTATCGATCTTATCCAACAGCTTCTGAAACTCCTTGGGATGAACAGACTCCCGTCCTGACTTCACATAGTAACCAAAATTCGCGATCAAAGTCTCCAGCCGCGCAAGCTTTTCGGCGTCCGGTGTCTCATGAGTGCGGTAGACAAAAGGCGCTTCCTGCCAGAAATAATCCTCCGCCACGGTCTCGTTGGCCGCAAGCATAAATTCTTCAATGATGCGGGTGGCAATGTTCCGCTCGTAAGGGATCAGCTTCAGCGGCTTTCCCTTTTTGTCAAGGATCAGTTTTGTCTCCGGAAAATCAAAATCCACAAACCCTCTTTTTTTGCGCTTTCCCCGCAGGATATCCGCCAGCTTGGCCATATTTTCAAACATAGGGATCAGGCTTTCATAGCGGGCGCATTCCTCCGGATCATGATCCTGAAGAATCTTTTTCACACTTGTATAGCTCATCCGTTCATCTACACGGATCACCGTCTCCGCGATCTCATGACCTACAACCGCCCCTTTTTCGTTGATCTCCATAATGCAGCTTAAAGCCAGCCTGTCGCAGCCCGCGTTCAGGGAACAGATGCCATTCGACAGCCGGTGGGGCAGCATGGGGATCACTCTGTCCGCCAGATAGACGCTGGTGCCTCTCTTATAAGCTTCCTTATCAAGGGGCGAATGTTCCTTCACATAATGAGTCACGTCCGCAATGTGCACACCCAGCACATAGGTGTTTTCTTTCTTTTCAATGGTGATGGCGTCGTCCAGATCCTTTGCGTCCTCCCCGTCGATGGTAACGGTCTGCAGACAGCGCAGATCCTTGCGGCCCTCCGTTTCCTCCGGCGCAACCTCCTCCGGCACTTTGGCAGTCTCTTTCATCACCCCGTCGGGAAATTTGTCCGGCAGGCCGTAAGCCTTGACAATACAGGCAATATCCGTACCGGGATCGTTGATATGTCCGATGATCTCCGTGATCCGGCCCTGAGGATTCCTGTTCTTCGTGCCGTAATCCACAATCTCCACCACTACCTTGTGGCCGTCCCGGGCGCCCATGGCGTCCTCAATGGGCACAAAAATATCCCTGTTAATCTTCGTGTTATCCGGAATCACAAAACCAAACTTCTTATTTCTGTCAAAAGTTCCCACAAGCTCTGTCTGGGCCCTCTCAAGCACCTTGGTGACGGCGCCCTCCATGCTCTTTCCCCGCCGGCCTTTCCCGCCGCTGCGAAGCAGGCGTACTTCCACCTTGTCTCCATGCATGGCGCTGTTGCACTCTCTCTCCGGTATGAAGACGTCCTCCTCTAAATTCTCCACGCTCACAAATCCGAAGCCTCTGGACGTCCCCTGATACACGCCGGTCAGTATATTTTTGTCTGAAGTTTTGTTATCATGGCTTTTTTGCTTTTCCATAGATCCTGCTTTCCTATAATGAAGAAAAAACACCCTTGAACCAAGAGTGTTTTGACTGTTATCTTTGCTGTATTTTCAGCGGTTACTCACCTGCTGCTTCATCGGCTGCCTCTGTGGCGGCCGGCTCAGTCTCTTCAGCGGTATCATTGGCCGCTTCCGTCTCATCAGCTGATTCGGTCTGTACAGACTCTGTCGCCGCAACATTGGCGTCTGTTCCGGAATTGGAAGCCTCGCTGCGGTTAAAATTGAGATTCAAAACCGCTGCCAGTACCAAAAAGGCTACCGCAAGATATTTGGTGATCCTTACAAGATTTCCTTCCATGGAACGACCTTTGTTTTTGCCCCAGTAGCTTTCGGCAGCGCCGCTGATCACGCCGAGGCCGGCAGATTTGCCTTCCTGCATCAGCACGACTACAGTCAATACAATACTTACCAACACAAAAATAATGGTCAATATAATCTTTAAAGCACCCATGCTTTACACCTCCTAAGTCATACAAGGTGTATTCTATCATACCAAAAACGATATTTCAACAGTTTTTTCCTATTTTATCCTCAATTTTTTGCAATTATATCCGCAGTCCGGCGTCTGAAACAGATCTCGGCATTAAATATAATCTTTTCCGTAAAGGGCACTGTCTCCCAGTTCTTCCTCAATGCGCAGAAGCCGGTTATATTTTGCTACCCTGTCGCTTCTGCACGGAGCGCCGGTTTTGATCTGCCCGGAGTTGACGGCCACGCTCAGATCCGCGATAAAGCTGTCTTCTGTTTCTCCGGACCGGTGGGATATCACCGTGCGGTAGCATTTCCGTTTGGCCATGGAAATCGTGTCCATCGCTTCCGACAGCGTGCCGATCTGATTGACCTTTACAAGGATCGCGTTGCCGGCTCCCTCGGATATTCCCTTGGAAAGACGCTTGATATTGGTCACAAAAAGGTCGTCGCCTACAAGCTGCATCTTTTTCCCCAGCTTTTCCGTCAGGGAGAGCCATCCGTCCCAATCGTCTTCATAGAGGCCGTCCTCAATAGAAAAAATGGGAAACTCGCTTTTCAGTCCCTCATAGTAACGGATCATCTCATCGGTATCCCGCAAAATCTTCCGGTCAGCCATTTTGGACTCGCCCGGAAAGAAATATGCCTGCTCTTTTTCATCGTATAGCTCGCTGGCCGCCGCGTCAATGGCAAATACCACATCCTCACCGGCGTCGTAACCTGCATCTTTTACAGCCTGCGTGATCACGTACAGCACCTCGTTGGCATTTTCCAGATTCGGCGCAAATCCGCCCTCATCTCCCACAGCCGTGGAGAGGTCTTTCATCTTCAGCCTTTTTTTCAGACAGTGATAGATCTCCGCCCCCATCTGTAATCCTTCTCCGAAGGTAGCCGCGCCAACCGGCATGATCATAAACTCCTGAAGATCCACGGTATTGTCCGCGTGACGCCCGCCGTTCAGGATATTCATCATAGGCACCGGAAGACATCTGGCGTCGATTCCCCCAAGATACCGGTAAAGAGGCAGGCGCAGCGTGGCCGCCGCCGCTCTTGCCGCGGCAAGAGATACGCCAAGGATCGCGTTTGCTCCCATTTTATCCTTAAACTCGGTTCCGTCCAGAGCCAGCATTTTTTCATCGATGATCCGCTGTTCAAAAATATTTTCCCCGATTACTGCCTTTGCAAGATTGGTGTTTACATTGTGGACCGCCCGCATGACACCCTGTCCGTGATATCTTTTTTCTTTATCGCGGAGCTCCAGCGCCTCAAAAGAGCCTGTGGACGCACCGGACGGCACGCTTGCCCGTCCTGCGACGCCGTTATCCAGTGTCACTTCCACCTCTACGGTAGGATTGCCTCTGGAATCAAGGATCTCTCTTCCATGTACTTCGGTAATAGGCATAAATTTTCGCATAGTATTGTTTCCATCCTTTCCGTCTCTCCAAAAAAGTCTCTGTCTATATGTCTATACTATTGCCAAAAATTTATCCTTTATCCTGCGCTTATTCTATTACAGTAAATATTTTTTTGTGGCTTTCTTCAGATCGCGGTTAAACACAAAGTAAAGTACGATCAGCAGGACCATGATGATAAGCTCCCCAATGGCGGATACCTTGTAAGCCTCCAGCACGATCAGTACACAGGCGCCCACCAGCGCCACCATGCCAAAGGACATGATCTTCGGATAGGTGGCGTTAATAAATCCTTTAACGTCCCGGCATTTTTCCATCTTGATATCCTGTCCGACAAACCAGCCGATCTTGATCTTGCCGCTGATCTTCATGGACTGGCCGGTCCACAAGATAGCCACGGCGACAATGGCGATCCATACAAAAAAGATAATTCCCCAGCTCATACGCTCACATCCTTAAAAAAGATTTCACCATTGCTTCCATCTCATCCACCGCGCAGGTGTTTTTGTGACGTACCGGCGCTGTGCGGATGTCCTCAATGGCTCTCGGAACCGTCACGCCGGAGATCCTGCAAAGCTCGTCCGCCAGTTCAAAGTCCGTCATGGAATCATACTTCCCGTCGATGGCGTTCATAACGCTTCTTGTAAATTTATAAGGGCTGGCCGTGGATGCGATCACAGTCGTTTTTGTATCTTTCGTATCCTGCTTATATTTTTCATAAACCGCGGATGCAACAGCCGTATGGGTGTCAAGCACATACTTTTCTTTTTCAAACATTTCTTTGATGCGTCCGGCCGTCTCCTTTTCCGTGGCATAGTTCCCGTAAAAAGGCGCAAGCTGCTTCTTCATGTCCTCTGTGATCTGATAAACGCCCTTCTCGGAAAGCTGCGCCATCAGCCGGGCGTTCTTTTCTGCATCACAGCCGGCAATCATGTAGATCAGCCGCTCAAGGTTGCTGGAGATCAGAATATCCATGGAAGGAGAACTGGTCAGGACAAACTGCCGGTTCTTATCGTATTCGCCGGTAACAAAGAAATCGTAAAGCACCTTATTTTCATTGGAGGCACAGATCAGCCTGTCAATGGGAAGCCCCGCCAGCTTTGCGTAGTAAGCCGCAAGGATGTTGCCGAAATTTCCGGTGGGAACCACAACATTCATAGGCTCCCCGGCCTTTAATTCTCCCCTCTTTACAAGCTGCCCGTAGGCGTACACATAGTAAACCACCTGCGGCGTCAGACGTCCGATGTTGATAGAATTGGCGGAGGAAAACTGATACCCCGCCTCTGCAAGCTCCTTCCCAAGGGCCTTATCGTTGAACATTTTTTTCACGCCCGTCTGACAGTCGTCAAAATTGCCGTCCACGCCCACCACAAAGGTGTTGTCCCCCCGCTGGGTTACCATCTGCCGCTTCTGAATGGGGCTGACGCCGTCCTTGGGATAAAAGACGATGATCTTTGTGCCGGGCACATCCGCAAATCCGGCAAGGGCAGCCTTTCCGGTATCGCCGGAGGTTGCCGTCAGTATCACAATATCGTTCTTCACATGATTCTTTCTGGCCGCCGTTGTCAGAAGGTACGGGAGGATGGACAGGGCCATGTCCTTAAAGGCGATGGTGCTGCCATGGAAAAGCTCCAGATAAAACCCGCCGTCCTTCTTTACCATGGGTACAATTTCCGGAGTGTCAAACTTGGAATCATAAGCGCCCGCAATGCAGCGCTTAAGCTCCTCTTCCGTAAAATCCGTGAGAAAGAGCTTCATCACCTCATAGGCCACCTGCCGGTAATCCATTTGGCTAAATTCTTCCAGCGTCTTGTCAAGCTTCGGCACCTCCACGGGCACATACAGGCCGCCGTCGTCGGAAAGCCCCTTTAAGATCGCCTGAGAGGCCGTCACTTCCGTATTACTTCTTGTACTTCTGTATTTCATAGCAATTCATTCTCCTGAATTTATTTTTTGATGAGCAGAGAGTGGCCGGTCATTTCCTTTGGCTGTTCCATACCCATCATCTCGATCAGCGTAGGAATGATGTCCGCCAGACAACCACCCTCCCGGAGCGTATACGCCGGATCATAGTTCACAAGGATAAAAGGAACCTGATTGGTGGTGTGGGCGGTAAAGCTGCCGCCGTTCTCATAATCGATCAGTTGCTCCGCATTGCCGTGGTCCGCACAGATGAACATCTGGCCGTCCACTTCCTTCAAGGCCGCAACGGCCCTTCCCACACATTCGTCCACCGCCTCTATGGCTTTAATCGCCGCTTCAAGGACGCCCGTATGTCCCACCATATCCGGATTCGCAAAATTGATGATGATCACGTCGTATTGACCGGACTTAATGGCGTTTACCAGATTATCGCATACCTCGTAGGCGCTCATCTCCGGCTTCATGTCAAAAGTAGCTACCTTCGGAGAGTCCACAAGAATGCGGTCCTCGCCTGCAAACTGCTTTTCCTCACCTCCGTTAAAAAAGAAGGTCACATGGGCGTATTTCTGGGTTTCCGCCAGACGAAGCTGCTTTTTGCCGTTGATGGAGAGGAACTCGCCAAAAGTCATATTCAGCGCTTCCGGCGGATAGGCCACGGATACGTTTGGCATCTCCGCATCATACTGGGCCATGCACACAAAATGTACGGGAAAATACCCGTTTCTTCTCACAAACCCTTTGAAATCAGGATCCACAAAAGCTCTCGTCAGCTGCCGCGCCCTGTCCGGACGGAAATTAAAGAAGATAATACTGTCGTTTTCGTGGATCATTCCGTTCTGATCTGTCACTGTAGGCAGCATAAACTCATCGGTCACCCCATTCTCATAAGACCGCTCGATGGCCTTCACCGGATCAGATTCGCCGGTAACGCCCTCGCCGAATACAAGGGCATTGTATGCCTTTTCCTCCCTGTCCCACGCATTGTCGCGGTCCATGGCGTAAAAGCGTCCGGAAATGGTAGCCACAGAGCCTACGCCGAGCTCCTTCATCTTTGCCACTGCCTCCGCCATGTAGCCTGCTGCTGAGGAAGGAGGCACGTCACGGCCGTCCAGATACGCATGAATATATACTTTCTCCAGCCCATGCTGCTTCGCCATCTCCAGCAGGCCGTACAGATGATCCGTATGGCTGTGGACGCCGCCGGGAGATACAAGCCCCATCAGGTGCAGAGCGCTGTTCTTCTCTTTACAGTTTTCCATGGCCGCCACAAGGACGGGATTTTTGAAAAATGTTCCGTCCTGAATATCCTTTGTGATCTTTACCAGCATCTGGTAGACAATCCGTCCGGCTCCCATGTTGGTGTGGCCCACCTCGGAATTCCCCATCTGGCCGTCGGGGAGACCTACCGCCATGCCGCTGGCATCTCCTTTTACAAAAGGACAGGTAGCCATCAGTTCATCCATCACCGGCGTCTCTGCCAGCGCGATGGCGTTGCCATCCTTCCTGTCATTGAGGCCGTAGCCGTCCAAGATCATTAAAACTGTCGGTTTCTTGCTCATCGTAATTACCTCTCTTCTGCCGGGCGTCCGGCTTATAGTATCTATATAAAATGATTTTCTGAAAAACTATTGTTCATTATACTGAAAATTGGGAAAAACGTCAATTCCTCTCCCACGGTTTTCTGCAAAATTTATCCAAAAGCCCTTCCGTACCGGAATACCAGTTTTCGTACCATGCCAAGGTCTTTGTAGGCTTTGTCGGCGATCTGAAAATACAGATTCCGCACAAAGGCGTTCTCCTCTTCTGTTGTTTTTCCCGGTCCGTAAGCCGCCTTACCCACGATCCAAAACATTCTGCCAACGGCTTCCTCCGGTAAAAAAGAAGCATATTGCGAAAGCAGATGAGGAAATTCTTCCTCAGAGCCGTCCCATTCCCGGAAGGCCCCGCAAAAATGCAGCATCCGCATCATCTTACCATACACCCTCCGGCAGTCCCACTTTTTCATGGAACAAAGTCTGAAGCGCCTGCAGAATCCAACGGCCAGAAGAAGCGCAAAGATGCCGGCCAGCACGCAGACCGAAAGCAGGATCCGAAAAATAAGTTCCTTTGACAAACGGAAGCGCCCTTCGGAGGGCTTTGGCTCTGTCAATTCCCCGCTCTGCGTACTTACGGCAGGTCGGGGCGTCTGCTCCGGCGCCGGCTTTGCCCTTTCATTGGTTTTTGGAATATCCATATTCTTCAGGGCATTTGCAAGCTGTTCCTGAGAAAAGACAGTGGAACCCTTTTCATAATCATGTTCGTTTCCCGGCGTCACCTCCACAGGCGTCCACCCCTTGCCGTCCAGAAAGATCTCCACCCATGCGTGTGCGCTGTCATCCGTCAGTACCGCCTTATACTGCCCGCCCCAGTCGGTCTTTTCCAGATCCTCCGGAAACAACACATAGCCTGACGCATATCTGGCAGGGATCCCGTAAAGCCTGTACATCAACGTCGCCGCAGACGCAAAATGCACGCAGTACCCCCGGCCTTTTTCAAAGAGGAAGCTTTCAACCACATCCTCATTCAGCGCCGAAAGTCCCGGCGTCAGAGAATAGGAGGCGTTGCTTTGAAGCGTTTCAATGATAAAAGCCGTGATCTCCTCCACCGTCTCCAGCGGGTGGGATCTCACAAGCTGCACAAGCCTTGGCAGGCGTTCCTCCGGCACTTGGGTATACGCTGCCGTCACGGCTTCCAAATAAACATCCTGCGCGTTTTTCAGACGCGCAAGCTGATCGTTCCAGTAATCCGCCGCCAACCGATTATTTTCATACATGGTGTTCCAGATCTCATCTTCGCTCATTCCGGCGTAAACGCTGTCTTGCGGCTGGCCGTACTCTGTTTCAGATCCATTGGCCGCGCGGATGCTTTCCTGATACCAGTCAAACTCCTTCTGCGTCTGTTGTCCGATCTGCTGCTCACCCATCCTATAATTCCAGTCGATATGAAGATACTTCTGATCATAAAAATCATAAGTGTCCGACCGCATATAATATCCGTCTTCCGCCGTTTTTTCCAGACTTCTATCTAGCTGCCAGCCATGATTGTACGGTTCAAAATGATCCTGATTGTTAATATCATCGGTAACAAATTTCGTGGTCACCACAAACACAAAGGGCTCATAATTTTCGGAACCGCCATAGGACGCCATCAGGAAAGCGCCAAGATTATAATAATCTTCCTCCATCTGTTCCGGCATCTTTTCTCTTCTTTCTTTCAGCATCTCATAACGGGGATCATTCTTCTCGTCAATAGACAAGTTCACCCAGTGTTTTTTCAAAAGAGTGCCATCGTCTGCAGGGTCCCATCCATTCTCTGTGTAGGCGCCGCCGGAAAAACCTTTGAGATAAACGGCAGAAAAAGGCTTATGCGCTTCACTGCCTGCTTCCTCGATAAAATCCCCCTCATAAGCAGTATTTAGATAAACGGTAAGCTCGTCTTTCCCGGTCTTGTACCGGTTGGCACGGCTCACCTGTCCGTCGGCGCGGCTTTCTCCCCGGCTTTTTTGTATACGGTCCGCCGTCCGGTATACCAGACGCTCCGCCTCATACACACCGGCGTAAAGCCGGTCGGAAAAGTGGGAAACTACCGGAATCGCCACAAGAAAAATGCCTGCGGCAAGCACTCCGCAGATCGCGCCGCTCCTTGTTGAGATCAGGCTTCTTTCCGGGCCTGCCAGAGACTTTTTCCGGAATCCGGCGCCGTGAAGCGCCCAAAAAGACGCCATATAAACCACCATAAGAAACAAGGTCTTTCCGTCAGTTGGCAGGCCCGCCACAGGCGCAAGGAACAACAGGCCCAAAAACAGCAGACACAACAGGCCATGATTGCCGGTGATGAATTCAAAGATAAACATCACATACATGATGACAGCCGCGGCAATGACAAGCATTCCCGTCACGGATCTTTCCGGCCCCCGATACCCGGCGCCATCGAAACTGCCAATGATCACAGACGCAAAATGCTCCGTCTGCCTGAAAAGGGGCTGCCGGTACTTGTAGACCGCCGCCGCGCAGATAACCGCAAAAACAAGAAAGAAAAGAAAGAAACACCGGTTTCCCTTTGAAAACACAAACCAGAGAAGCAATCCAAAAACAAGTATGGACAAGCAGAGGATCCGCCGGTCAAAGGCGATACCCGCAAAAGAATCTATATAAAATAAAAGCCCATAAACGCCGCACAGATAAAAGAGAAACGAGGAAACCGAACATTCATGATCTCTGCCCTGTTTTTTGGCGCCGGATATGACTTTTCTTTTACCCAAAACCGTTTCCCCCTTTGCACTCAGAATTGTTTCAGCAGAAGATCTCCATACCAAAGACATAGATTCAGATCCAATCGAAAACAACTGTCCTTTCCGGCCTGTTCTGCCCTGTACTTTCCCGTCATGTCCCGGCAAAGAGCCGCATTCTCTTCAGAAAAATCCGTCCGGTACAGCTTCAGCAGGATCTCCCCACATTGCTTTTTTTCAAATGCCTTTTCAGATACCACCGTCTTGATCTTTTCATCAAACCATTGCACGCAGACCGTTTGTTCCCGGCCGACGACTGTCAGCATAAAGGAATACAGGATCTCATAAAATCTGCTGACCGAAGCCGCGTCCTGCAGAAAAAACCCCGACATATCCAACAGAATCTCCGTCATGAGATCCGCGTCCTTTTCAAATTCCTTCACATACAGTTCATCCGCCCGGGCGCTGTAATTCCAGTGTATGGACCGGGCCGTATCTCCGGCCGTATATTCCCGCAGCTGACGAACCTCTCCGGATAGATTTCCCTTCCGGTCCACAGTCTGCATATCGGCCTGTTCCCCCTTTGCAAGGGAAGCAAAAGGCAGGGAAAGAGAAAGGGGAACCGGGTTTGGAAGGACGGCAACAGTCATTTTTTCATGGAGGCGTTTCCCCTTAGAAAAAATCAAGAGATAATCGTAGATGCGCAGTTTATCCATTCTGACAGAATATAGACCGCAAAAGGGAGCACAGAAAGAAAAGGAAAGCCTAGTATCCCCATGCCTGCAGTTTCCGTACAGCGTCTGGGTTTTTCGGAAAGAAGAGCTGCGCTTTCCCCCTTTCCCGGTATCCGGCCGGGTATCATAGCTTACCTGAAGCTTTATCCGGAAGCGGCTGACCGGCAGCATTCCCCTGTAAGTCGCCTGAATATGGCACAAATGGGCGGCGTCCTTTTGAGCCACGTCACTCTTTACCGCAAAGTCCAGATGCAGCTTTCTCTGGAAAATGCGGGGAAGCAGAAACATGACGACAGCAAAGACTACCTCCACGGCGAATAAGATCAGCAGCGTCTGGCTTCTGTACATTCCGGCTATATAATATGTGATTCCGATCAGGATCAGAAAAAGCAGTTTTTTCATTGCAACCTCAATCCCAGTTGATCATCTGTCCCTTACCATAGGCGGCTTTTTGATGTCCCGCAGGATCTCGTCGATGATCTCTCTCCGGGACTTGTTTTCCATTCTGGCTGCAGCGTTTGGCACAATGCGGTGAGCCGCCACATAGGGAAACTGTCCCGCGACATCGTTTGGCGTCACGTAAGAACGTCCGTCGTACCACGCCGCGGCCTTTGCCGTCCTTACAAGGGCAATCGTAGCCCGGGGACTGGCGCCGATCTCCAAATAGGGATGGCTGCGAGTACTAGAGACAAGCCTTAACAGATATTCATATACCGTCGTTTTCATATAAACCTGATGAATCTGACTCTGGATCTGCAGCAGGCCGTATCCGTCCAATACGCACTCTACCTGTTCCAGCCTGTCCGATTCTCCGATAGATTTTGCCATACGAAGCTCGCTGTCAAAATCCGGATAGCCCAGCGTCAGCGTCACCATAAACCGATCCATCTGAGATTCCGGCAGAGACTGGGTGCCGGCGGATCCGTAAGGGTTTTGGGTGGCAATGACAAGAAACGGCGACGGTGCCGGTCTTGTTACGCCCTCCGCCGTCACCTTCCGCTCCTCCATCACCTCCAGAAGGGCGGACTGTGTTTTGGGAGAGGTCCTGTTGATCTCGTCCGCCAGCAGCAGGTTGCAGAAAACGCTGCCGGGCTGATACACGAACTGCTGTTCCTCCCGGCGATAAACAGAAAAACCGGTAAGATCGGAGGGCATCACATCCGGCGTGAACTGAATCCTCCCAAAATCCAACTGCATCGCTCTGGAAAAGGCAAGGGCAAGAGTGGTCTTTCCCACGCCGGGAATATCCTCCAAAAGCACATGCCCGTTTGCGAGAAAGGCGATCATAATCTCGTCGATCTCTTTCTCTTTTCCGAAGATCACCTTTTTCACCTGTGCAGCCACCTGTTTTGCCGGATTCTCAATTTTATCCAATTTTATTTCCTCCCAGTCGGTAAAAACCATTTATTATTTTGTTTCCGGGGCGTTTTTCCCGAAAAACCCCAGAATATGATCCAGATATTTTCCCACCAGATCCACGTCTGTATTTTTGTAGAGCATTCTGGCGCCTACCACGTCCTCGATCTCGTTAAAACGCATCTCTCCGTGGTGAAACACAAAATCAATTCCTACAAGGCCGAAATCAAAAAGACCGATGATGGTTTCTACCAGTTCTTTTTCCTTTTCCTTCAGCGTGTAGACGGATGTGCGGCCCCCAAGAGAAAAATTACTCCTGAAATCACAGTCCGACTGCCGCAGAATACAGGCGATGATCTCTTTCCCGATCACATAGACACGCAGATCTTTTCCAACCTCCGAGGCAACCTCCTGCACTACCACGTCCTCCGACCGGATCTTTCTGCAGGCATTTTCGTATTCCTGCCGGTTCTTTACCAGAAACACTTCGCTCCCGCCGTGGCCGCAGCAGGATTTTACCACCACCGGATAGGGAAAACAGTCCCTGTAAGCATCTTTCTTACAGAAGCAGCTGTTCATCATGGGAATGCGCTTATGGGCAAAATACTGGTATGCCTTCGCCTTGTCATTGCCAAGGTCCGCCACAAAGGAATTGTTGAAAACCTTTATCCCCGCGTATTCCAGTTGCTTTGTGAGAAGGGGATTTCTGTCCCGGCAGACAGCCGCCTCCGGCAGAGCCACAGGCTGATCTTCATACAATACCGTGATCTTCCCCTCGCAGACTGTCATACTCAGCTTCTGCGTTACGATCAGGGAAAACGTAACCGCTCTTTCTTCACAGGCCTTCCGGTACATTTCGATATACCGTATATTCTTTTCTATATCCTGCCGGTCATAAAGCAGCCAAAGCGTCATCGTTCAGACTCATCTCCTGTTTCCTTCTATCCGCTGCCGGATATATGTCATGATCCTATCGGCCACATTGATGCCTGTGCACTGATAAATATTGACAACATGGGCATTGGAATTAACCTCGCATAAAAGGGGCCCCTCGTCGCCAAACAACAGATCCACCCCGGCAAAATCCAGCTTCAGGATGCGGCATGCCTCTCTGGCGATGCCGATCTGTCTCTCGTTTGGCGTATATGGCTGCATACTGCCTCCATTGGTCACATTGGCCCGGAAATCATGGTCGTTCACGCGGAGCATGGCTGCCACCGGCTCGCCGCCCACCATATTGATGCGGATATCCCGGCCCGCGCTTTTTGCAATATACTCCTGAAAGAGCAGCGGCTTGCCGGACAGCTTTTCCAGAAGCTGCTCCGCCTGTCTCCTGTCATGGACCAGATACACCTGCGCCCCGAAGGATCCGAAACATTCCTTGATCACAAAAGGATAGGAAAATTCTCTCTCTACAATATCTAAAAAATCAAAACTGCCGTAACCCACGCCCGAAAATGTCATGGGCGCCGTGATGGTTTTCGGCATGGGGATCCCGCAGCCGGAAAGCAGGCGGTGGGTCATGGCCTTGTCGTCGCAGGCTCCAATGGCGTCCGCGCTGTTAAATACCGGAATACCGGCTTTCTCAAACGCTTTGGCAAGCGTCACATCCTTGTCCCAGAAAAGAATAAAATCCGGCCGTTCGGTTAAATGAAGGATCTCACAGCCCCCGCCTGTATAGGCCACGAGAAACTCCTGATTGGTATGCAGCGTCAGGGAAATCTCCTGCCGTGCAGCGGATTCTGTCAGCCATTGATTTAATTGGGAAAATTTATCGCCACGCAAAAACGCGTTTACAATAAGCCAGCCATTCATTTTCTTCATCGTCCCCATCCTGTGTCGTTTCTTTTTCCGGGCGATCCGACCGGCAGATCTACCTGCGGCCTGCCGCGCTGTCTGCCAAGGTTATTAACCCGTGCCATCTGTCCGGACTGCCTGAATCTCTTCCTGCCTATGACTACAGTACCCTACAATAATAAGAATAAGCGAAAGGACGGCTTCTGTCAACTTGACGCAGACTGTTTTCCCGTTCTTGACGCGTTTTTTTTCTTATGCTACTATAAAAAACGCAGAAATTTTTTCCTGTTATACAGCAGAAGAACTTTATATAATTTACGATATATTCTTGATAAGGAGCGCTGCTTTTATGGAATCTCAACGATTTAAACGGGGGTATGTCCCCATATTTTTATCTTATTATAAACCGCATCTGAAGCTGTTTCTTCTGGATATGGCCTGCGCCCTTGGCATCGCCGTGGTGGATCTGGCCTTCCCCTATTCCTCAAGAAAAGCTTTGAATGAACTGCTTCCAAAAAATCTTTATACAGCCTTTTTCGCGGTCATGGGAATTCTACTTCTGGCATATGCCCTTCGGGCCGGCATGCAGTTTATCGTCACCTATCTTGGGCATATGATGGGCGTACGGATCGAGGCGGACATCCGGCAGGATCTGTTCCACCATATGCAGGATTTGTCCTTTTCTTTTTATGACAAAAATCGCACCGGACAGCTGATGAGCCGGGTGACAAACGATCTGTTTGAGATCACGGAGCTTGCACACCACGGCCCTGAGGATCTGTTTATCTCTCTTGTGACGCTTTGCGGCGCTTTTATCTTGATGTTTACCATCCGGTGGCAGTTGGCACTGATCGTGTTTGCTGTTGTTCCTATTTTTGTGATATTTACAGTGATCCAGAGACGACGGATGGTTAAGGCCTCCCTGCAGGTAAAGCAGAATATGGCCGGCATCAACAACGAGCTGGAATCCGCCATTTCCGGCATGCGCACGGCGAAGGCTTTTAACAACGAGGAACAGGAGGACCGGAAATTTACACATTCCAACGATCTGTTTAAGGAAGCAAAGCGGGATTATTACAAAGCCATGGCTGTCTATAACGCGGGACTGGAATTTGCCCTTCCAGTGATGAACGTGCTGACTATCGCCGCCGGCGGCGTTTTTATCATGAAAGGTCAGATGGATTTTGTGGATCTGGTGACCTTTTCCCTGTATATTTCAACCTTCCTGACACCGGTACGGAAGCTCGCGGCCTTCGTGGAACAGTTTTTGAACGGCATGGCGGGATTTAAACGATTTGTGGAACTGATGCGGGAGGAGCCCGCCATCAAAGATCTGCCCGACGCTAAAAAAATGAAAACTGCCGAAGGGGATATCCGCATTGACGACGTCTCCTTCGCCTACGACGACGGGATACCGGTCTTGGATCACGTATCGATTCATATTCCAAAGGGAGAAACGGTGGCTGTCGTGGGGCCGTCCGGCGGAGGGAAATCCACTCTCTGCCAACTGATCCCCCGCTTTTATGATGTAACCGGCGGCCGGATTCTCATTGACGGCATTGATGTGAGGGACGTGACACAGCGCTCCCTGCGAAAAAACATCGGCATCGTGCAGCAGGACGTTTTTCTGTTTGCAGGCACGATCATGGACAACATCCGCTACGGCAAACCGGACGCG
>CANQQN010000001.1 GCA_947625995.1 uncultured Lachnospiraceae bacterium | reverse complement strand
AACCTATATTCGGCCTGCTGTATCTCATATTTTATCATCGGAGATTCTTTTAAGCAAGGGTTTCCTGTATTTAACCCGGTTTCTGTCACTTAGGATCTGCCAAAATTTTTTTGTTATCTATATTTCTTTGCTTGTATCTTTTTCTGATTTCGTTTATACTGATAACAAGAATAGTTTTTTGTTTCAACGGAGGTGTATTCTTAATGAAATCTTTGAAAAAAATGGCGGTTTTTACTACCATTACCGCCATCCTGCTGCATTTGGCAAATAAAGTGATCTTTTTTTTGGCGCTGGTAAAAGAATTGCTTCCTACAAAAGACGGCAGCTTTTACGAATGGAAATTCGGTAAAGTATTCTATACAAAAGAGGGAACCGAAAGCCCCATTTTGCTGATCCATGATCTTCAGGCGGAGAGCAGCGGATATGAATGGAGCCGCATAAATAAACAACTTAGTAAATCACATACTGTATATACAATCGACTTACCCGGATGCGGCCGCTCTGACAAGCCTCGTATCACCTATACAAACTTTTTGTATGTACAGTTTTTGGAGGGATTTTTCAAGGAAGTCATAAAGGAGCCTGCCACGATCGCCGCGTGCGGCACCAGTTGTTCTTTTGTCCTGCATTTTGCCGCTCAAAATACGCCCCTTACAGAAAAGCTGCTATTGATCAATCCGCCTTCCTTTGAGGAATTATCCGTATTTCCCACGGCAAAGACAAAGCTTTACAAGACGCTGGTTTCACTTCCTGTATTTGGTACCTGCATCTACAATCACGGCGTAAGCCTGCAAAGTATCTGCGATAGATTTCATCAGGAATATTTCTATGATAAGCGCGAATGCGCGGCAAAATATATAAATGCCTATTATGAAGGGGCGCATATGGCAGGTTCTGATTCCAGATACCTGTTCGCCAGCATGGCCGCAGGCTTTACCAACATGCCGGTGGCTCATATTCTCGAAAAGATCTCCATACCCACAGAGATCATAGGAGGGGAAGAGAAGACCGGTATTTCAACAGTGATGAAGGCCTA
This sequence comes from uncultured Lachnospiraceae bacterium, assembly GCA_947625995.1. Taxonomy (GTDB): domain Bacteria; phylum Bacillota; class Clostridia; order Lachnospirales; family Lachnospiraceae; genus CANQUC01. Next base: position 32,006 of record CANQQN010000001.1, on the reverse strand, counting down.
CAGGAAACTGCAGCCAAAGCTGCAGCTGCGTACCGTAGCCCATACAAAACAACTGCCCCAGCTGGAAAAGCCGGAGCAGACGTTGGCGCTTATGAAAGATTTTTTGGAATCCTGATCTTTACAACGGTTTTTTTTCGGGCATACCTGCTTTTCGCGGGTATGCCTTTGGTGTATGTCCTTCTTTTTCGATCACCACAAGGGCGCGGTCAAGATCTGTTCCGGGCAGGGAAAACAAAACCATGTCTGCAATAACGCCTCCCAGCAGTTCCACCGCCGATTCGGCGCTCCTGCATTCTCCTTCTGCGTCCTTCGCCTTATAAGCCACAAACAGGCCCCCTTCTCCCACAAACGGAAGACAGTATTCCGACAACACCGGCAGGGCAGCAACCGCCCGAGATACACATAAGTCAAAGCTTTCTCTGTATTTTTGCTCCCTTGCCAAATCTTCCGCCCGTCCATGGACGGCCTTAATCCCCTTCAAATCCAGTTTCAGGATCACTTCATTTAAAAAATCAACCCTTTTTTTTAATGAATCTACCAATGTGATCTTTAGGTTCGGATACGCTATTTTCAAAGGGATTCCCGGAAACCCGGCGCCGGTCCCCACGTCGATCACGGTTTCCAGATCTTCCGGCTCCACGGCCATCACAAGAGACAGGCTGTCCAAAAAATGCTTACTGATCACTTCCGAAAACTCCGTGATGGCAGTCAGATTCATTACTTTGTTTTTTTCATTTAGAAGCTCATAATACATCATAAACTGCTTCATCTGTTTTTCAGACAGATCGATCTCAAGCTCCCGCAATCCTTCAGAAAATTTCTGAAGGTCATATTTTTCCAACTCTATTTTCATATTGTATTCTTTCCTTCCATATACACCAGCAGTACCGATATATCCGCCGGCGAAACGCCTGCTATCCGGGAAGCCTGCCCAATCGACACCGGCTTGTAAAGATTCAGCTTCTGGCGCGCTTCCAGCCTGAGCCCGGAGATCTGCCCATAGTCAAGATCCTGCGGAAGCTTTTTCTTTTCCAGCTTTCTGAATTGTTCTACCTGTCGCATCTGCCTTTTGATGTAACCGTCGTATTTAATATTGATATTTACCTGCTCCGTTACTTCCAAAGGGAGCTTTGGCCGGTCTTTATCAATAGAAGCGATCTTTTCATAATCAAGCTCCGGCCGGCGGATCAGATCCGCCAGCGTACAACCGCCATTTAAGATCGTACTGTCAAAAGAGGAGAGAAGAGACTGTACTTCTTCTTTTGTCCCTACAAATGTATGTTCCAGACGCTCTGTCTCTCGCCGGATCAATTCCTGCTTTTTCAAAAGCTTTTCGTACCGTTCGTCGCTGATCAGTCCCACCTCATGGCCAATGGGCGTCAGACGCTGGTCCGCATTGTCCTGCCTCAGTAACAGACGGTATTCCGCCCGGGACGTCATCATACGGTAGGGTTCTGTATTTTCCTTGGTGACCAGATCGTCAATCAGCACGCCGATATATCCGTCAGACCGTTTCAGAATGATCTGCTCCTTCCCCATGATCTTTCTTGCCGCATTGATGCCGGCGATCAACCCCTGACCCGCAGCTTCCTCATAACCGGAACTGCCGTTGAACTGCCCGCCGCAGAACAGGCCGGAAATAGTCTTAAATTCCAAAGTAGGGTTCAATTGTCTCGGATCAATGCAATCATACTCAATGGCATAAGCATTTTTAACGATCTTCGCGTTTTCCAGCCCCTTTACGGAACGGTACATCGCCTGCTGTACATCCTCCGGAAGAGAGCTTGACATGCCGCTGATATACATTTCATTGGTATGAAGCCCCTCCGGCTCAATGAATACTTGATGGCGGTCCTTGTCCGCGAATTTTACCACCTTGTCCTCAATGGAAGGGCAGTAGCGGGGACCGGTTCCTTCAATAACGCCGGAAAAAAGAGGAGAGCGGTCCAGATTCTGCCGGATGATCTCATGGGTCCGTTCGTTGGTATAGGTAAGCCAGCAGGAAACCTGATCGATCTGCACATCTTCAGGGTCCGTTGTAAAAGAAAAAGGCGTGACCCGTTCATCTCCAAGCTGTTCCTCCATAACAGAAAAATCAATGGAACGCCTGTCGATCCTTGCAGGAGTGCCCGTTTTAAAACGCACCATTTCAATTCCAAGCTCTTTGAGGGAATCTGTCAAATAGTTTGCCGCCTGCAGGCCGTTAGGCCCGGTATGGGTGCTCACATCTCCGTAGATACAGCGGGCTCTCAGATAAGTTCCGGTGCAAAGGATTACCGCCTTGCTGTGATATACGGCGCCGGAATAGGTTTCCACACCGGTCACTTGTCTGTCTTTCGTCAAAAGCTTTGTGACCTCCGCCTGACGAATCGTGAGATGTTCTGTATTTTCCAATGTTTTTCGCATACTGCGGCTATACTCCGCCTTATCCGCCTGCGCCCGCAGGGAATGTACCGCGGGGCCTTTGGAACGGTTGAGCATTTTTGACTGGATAAATGTCTTGTCAATGTTTTTTCCCATTTCACCCCCAAGAGCGTCCACTTCCCGCACGATATGTCCTTTTGAAGTACCGCCGATATTTGGGTTGCACGGCATCAGGGCAATACTGTCCACACTGACCGTAAACACAATGGTTTCCAAGCCGAGCCTTGCGCAGGCAAGCGCCGCCTCGCATCCGGCATGGCCGGCGCCAACCACAACCACATCATAAGTTTCTTCTAATCTGTTCATAAACTGTCAAACCTCTTTATATCTCTCTGTATGATCCTCAAAACCGGTTTAAGACCATGCTGTTATTTTCCCATACAGAATTTTCCGAAGATTTCATTGATCAGATCCTCCCCAACCGCTTCTCCGATCACTTTTCCAAATTCCTCATAGGCTTTCATCAGGTCAATGGTATAAAAGTCCTCCGGAACATGGGCGTTTATGCTTTCAAGCACAAGCTCCAGACTTTTTTTTGCCTCCTCAATAGCCGTTTTCTGCCGTATATTGGTGATATATACCTGATCGTTAAAGGAAATCTCTCCTTTGAAAAACAGATTCTTCAAAAGCTTCCCCAATTCCTGTACTCCTGTTTTTTCTTTGGCAGAAACAGATAATATAGGATAGTCGCACAATTTCCGGATCTCATCGGCCGTAGTTACCGGAGGCAGATCGCTCTTATTTAACAGGACAATGGTTTTTTTATCTTCCAGAAGCTTCAGGATCTCATCATCTTCGTCTCCAAGCGCAGTGGAAGCGTCCGCCACAAACAAAACCAGATCCGCATCCTTTGCGTAAGCCTTCGCCCGTTCAATTCCTATTTTCTCTACCTTGTCCTCTGATTTTCTGATGCCTGCCGTGTCAATGATCCGAAGGGTCAGCCCTTCCAAAGTCATAGTTTCCTCCAGCGCATCTCTTGTAGTGCCTGCAATATCGGTAACAATCGCCCGTTCTTCTCCAAGAAGCACATTGAGAACAGATGATTTTCCGGCATTTGGCTTTCCAAGGATCACAGTCTTGATTCCTTCCGTTAACATACGTCCATTTTCAAAAGAACGCAGGATCTTTTCTGTCTGATCCAAAAAGCCTTCCAGCTTGTCTGTAAGCTCTTCATCATAATTTTCAAAGCTCATATGCTCCGGATCATCCAACACTGCTTCTATATACGCGATCTCCTGTAAAATATCCCCTCTGACAGATCTGATCATATGGGAAACAGAACCTTTTAACTGGTTTACCGCGCTTTTTAAGGCAAACTCATTCTGGGCCCGGATCACATCCATCACCGCTTCTGCCTCGGAAAGGTCGATCCTGCCATTCAAAAAAGCACGTTTTGTAAATTCTCCCGGCTCTGCGGGGCGGGCGCCTGCACCGATCACGGCTTCCAGCACCTTCTTCGTCACAAACATACCTCCATGGCAGTCGATCTCCACCGTATTTTCTTTGGTATAGCTTTTTGGAGCGCGCATAACCACAGCCATAGCTTCATCAATGACCTCTTGTTCCTTTCGGACTATACCGTAATGCATAGAATGGCTGGCCGCATCAGACAGCATCATGCCGCTTTTTGAAACAAAAACCTGATCCGCTATAGAGATCGCATCATCTCCGCTGATACGGATAATACTGATGCCACTGTTTCCCGCTGCCGTGGCAATAGCGGCAATGGTATCTGTCTCCATGTGACTGACTCCTTTCTGAACCTATGTAAAAAAGGCAGAACACATATACAATTTTCATAACTGATGTATATGGTTTCTGCCTTCGCTTTTTCAATCTGCTTTCTGCTATTTTTTCAGAGATACGACAACTCTTCTATAAGGCTCCGCGCCTTCGCTGTGGGTTTCCACATAGCGGTCATTTTGAAGCGCAGAATGTATGATCCTTCTTTCATACGGATTCATAGGCTCCAAAGTAATGGGCTTTCTCTCTCTTTTAACTTTGAAAGCAATATTTTTCGCAAGGTTTTCAAGAGTCGCGCGTCTTCTTCTGCGGTAATTCTCCGTATCAAGCTTTACGCGGATATATTCGTTGGTATCTTTGTTTACCACAAGGCTGATCAAATACTGCAGGGAATCCAGAGTCTGTCCCCTTTTTCCGATGAGGACACCCATATCGCTGCCCTTCATTTCGATACTTACTATTCTTGTTTCTTCTTCGATCTGATATTGGATGTCAACATCCATATTCATAATTTTGAATATTTCACCGAGAAATGCGTTGATCTGCTCCTTTACTTTTTCCCCGTCAAGAGGCGTAACCGGCTTTACAGGCTTCTGCTCCGTTTCCTCTGCTACCGGTACTTTGAAGGATTCCTCCGCTTTTTTGGTTTTTGCTTCATAAGGAGCTTCCTTCTTTTCTTCCTTTACCGCTTTCGTCTTATAGGGAACTTCCTTCTTTTCTTCTTTTACCGCTTTTGCCTCATAGGGAGTTTCCTTCTTTTCTTCCTTTACCGCTTTTGTCTCATAAGGAGCTTTCTTTTTTTCAAAATTTCCGGCTTTCGCCTCATAGAAATTCTTCTCTTTTGATTCGGCTTTTTCCTGCTTCTTTCTTCTGACCTCGATCACCGCAAGCTTGCTGCCCAGTCCGAAAAATCCCGGACTTCCTTTTTCGATCACATCATATTCCACCTGATCGCTTGTGGTTCCCAGCTGGATCAATGCTTCTGTCAGGGCGTCATCCACTGTTTTTCCTGTTGTTCTTATTTCATCCATCCCAAATTCAATCCCTTCATTTATGATTACTTTTTATGTTTCTCATTGTACTGCTGCACCATATTTGCTTTCGCTTTCAGGCTTCCGGGTTTTGCAGAAGAGGAATTGTAGTATTCTGTAGATTTTTTTATTGACTGTTCCAATTTCTCTTTCTTTTCTTTTTCCTGTTTCTGTTCTTCCTGCGTTTCTTTTACGGAAGGCACGGCAACAGGCTTGATCTTTTGGGGAGGAAGCCCCTGCTTTGCCCGCTTTTTATTATATTTTTCCAGATTCTTCTGTACAATATCGTTGACGTCGATCTTTTCCATCCTTTTACCGATAAAATACTGGGAGATCACACGGTAAACGCTGCTGACGATCCAGTAAATACCGATTCCAATAGGCAGTGAAAAACAGATAAACGCACTAAACAAAGGCATAATGGTGTTCATCATCTTCAGAGAAGATACCATTGTATTGTCATCATTGGCTTCCGGCTGCGCCGCGGGATTGCTGATTATTTTCGTACTGAGCCAGCTGAAAAAACCTGCCAGCACGGGAATCAGGATCGCAAGCACAACAATATGCCATTTTCCGCTTTTCGCGCCTTCCGAAACAAAGGAAGAGGGAGACTCCGCAATATCGAGAAGCCCAAAAATAAAGCTGTTCGCCTTATTCATATTCTCATGAGTGTCCGCGATCACCTTGCCAAGGTCAGGAAACTTATCTGTTAAAGAAGCCCAGTCCGCATTTTTGAACTGATACAAAACTTCCGAGATCTTTGTAGAGATCTCTGAATTGCTCAATCCTTCGATATTGAAGGAAAGACGTTTTGAAGCAGCGATCTCCGTCATTGCGTCTACATAATCCGTCTTCATCAGTTCAGAAATCAGATTATGATAGATACCCTTTATTCCGGACACATACTTTGGAATATTGTACAGTACGCGATAAAGCGCAAGCATGATGGGAAACTGGATAAAAGAAACCAGACATCCGCCGGTAGGAGAAGTACCGTATTTTTTGTAAACGGCCATCATCTCTTCGCTCTGCTGCATCTGCGACTGCTGATCTTTTTTATTTTTATACTTTTTTGTAATCGCGTTGATCTCCGGCTGTACCACGGAATTCAGCTTCATGGATCTTTGCTGCTTCAACGTAAGAGGGATCAACAGCGTATAAATGATAACAGTAAATAAAATGATACACCACGCAATGATGCCGTTGATACCAAAGACATTATTCAGAAAAATATAAATGACATTCATAATCCAGCCGAGTATCTGTTTAATGCCTTCCCAAAGCGCGGAAAAAGGATTAAAAGCCACGACGGCCTGTGATAACCACAAATCTATCAATTTTTTTCCTCCTCATCATGGAACAGGATCGTATCCTCCCTTTGAAAAAGGATTACATTTCAACACTCTTTTTGCCGCCAGATAGCCGCCTTTTACCGTTCCATATTTTTCGATCGCTTCCAAACCGTATTGTGAGCAGGTAGGAATATATTTGCATCTTGTATATCTTTTGTAGGGCGATATATTTCTCCTATAAAACTTTATGAGCCATATCAAAATCTTTTTCATGATCTTTCACAATCCCATGCATATCTGCCAAATGAAGAAACGCACTTTCTATTTCATGAAAGCTTCTGTCCTTTGCCGTATTTCTTACGATCACGACAATATGATATCCTTTTTTTAAAAACTTTTCATTCAGTCTGTAACTTTCTCTGATAAGTCTGGTCAAACGGTGCCGGACCACGCTGTTTCCCACTTTTTTGCTGGCGGAGATTCCCAGACGGTTCTCCTCACCCTTTTTTTCCAAAACATACATTACCAGATATTTGTTTGCGTAAGAAGTACCTTTTCTGTATACTCTCTGAAAATCTTCATTCTTTTTTAACGATTCCGAAAATAACATGATGCTCCATTCTCATATAAGATGAGAAAAGGCCACAATATGCGGCCTATGCTGATAATACTTTTCTTCCCTTTGCTCTTCTTGCTGCTAATACCTTTCTACCGCCTGCTGTGCTCATTCTTGATCTAAAGCCGTGAACTTTTGATCTCTGTCTCCTTTTGGGCTGATAAGTCATTTTCATTGTTAAACACCTCCTTATCTTTTTTAAACGTATCGCCACTAATTATATTCAAAAAACCCCCGCAAGTCAAGTTTTTTATACAATCTTTATAAATTTTTGCCATAAAACAAAAAAAGACATAAAATCATAAAAATCAAAATTGAAAAAAACTGCCGTTTACAAAATAATTTACATAATATTATCCACAAAAATGTGAATAAGTTGTTGATAACTTTTTCATAAAAGCCTTTTTTTAAAGAAAATGCCTGATATCTGAATATTATTTGGTGACTTATCCACATTTTTATTTATTCACAAATCAACAATTTCTTATTTTTCCCAATAATCCGCTGTAAACCAATTTGAAGATATCATAAGAAAAATACCTTGTCCTGTCAAGATTTTATGAAGAATTTCTACCTATTATTATTGAAAAAAAGAGCATTTTAGTGTAATATATATTTGAGATACTTTCACGTGCGATACAATGGGTCGGAAACGGCGCATTTCCATTATATAAAGGAGAAATCCATGGATACGATATTTGAAAACTGGGACCAGATATTAAAAAATGCATGCAGAGAATACGATATTTCCTCTATTTCTTATGAAACATGGCTGAAACCGATGACTCTTCATCATATCAAAGACGATACTGTTTATATTGCCGTGGCTTTTGAAGAAAACACCATCGCCATCGATCTGCTGAACAGAAAATACAAGCTGCCTCTTCAGGTCGCCATCGGCGAATTCTGCAACAAGCCCTGCAAGGTCGTTTTTATTTCTCCGGACGAAAAAAATCATGCTTTTCCGGATGAAAATATCAATACTAACAATCTGCTTAATCCAAGCTATGCAAATTTAAATTCCCGCTATACCTTTGACAATTTTGTGGTAGGTAGCAACAACCGTTTCGCGCATTCCGCGTCTCTGGCAGTGGCGGAATCTCCCGGAGAGATTTACAATCCTCTTTTTTTGTATGGAGGGGTCGGTCTTGGAAAGACCCATTTAATGCACGCCATAGCCCACTTTATTTTAAATAAAAACCCAAATATGAATGTACTTTATGTGACTTCCGAGGTTTTTACTAACGAGCTGATCGAATCTATCCGTAACGGAAACAGCGCCGCGATGACAAAATTCAGAGACAAATACCGGAATATCGATGCCTTATTGATCGACGATATCCAGTTCATTATCGGAAAAGAAAGTACGCAGGAGGAGTTTTTCCACACCTTCAACCATCTCCACCTGCTAAAGAAACAGATCATCATCTCCAGTGATAAACCGCCAAAGGATATCGAGACACTGGAAGAGCGGCTGAGGACAAGATTTGAAATGGGCCTGATCGCGGATATTTCCTCGCCTGATTATGAGACTAGAATGGCCATTCTGCGTAAAAAAGAAGAATCTGACGGCTATCACATTTCCGATGACGTCATTGATTATATTGCAACAAATGTTAAATCCAATATCCGTGAACTGGAAGGCGCACTGAATAAGCTGATCGCATTTTCTAATCTGGAAAAGAAAGAGATTACCATGGAGATTGCGGAAAATGAACTAAAAGACGTGATCTTTCCCGATCTTCCCAAAAAGATCACGCCGGAATTGGTAATCAAGGTAGTCAGCGAACATTTTAACATTACGCCTGAGGATATCTGTTCCCATAAAAGAAATTCCGAAATCGTCTATCCCAGACAGATCGCCATGTATATATGCCGGGATATCGAAGGATATTCCCTGAAATCCATCGGTTCCATTATGGGAGGAAGAGACCATACCACCGTGATACATGGAGCGGACAAGATCGCGGATATGATCAAAAAGGACGACAATACCAAAAAAGTAGTGGATATTTTAAAGAAAAAACTGACTCCCGTGTGATCACCCCCGATCGATGTGGAAAACCTGTCCTTTATCAACAGCCTATATTGTTTTTTTCACATTGGTCTCCATAAGAAAAAAGTCTTATTTAAGGGCTTAAAACAGTTTATGAACAAATTCACAATCCCTAATAATACGACTACGGATACTATTTATTTATATTATGTTTGTTTTACGAAAGGAGTTTTACACAAATGAAAGTTATCTGCAGCAAATCAAACCTTTTGAAAAGTGTAAACATTGTTTCAAAAGCGGTATCCTCCAAGACCAATCTTCCGATCTTGGAATGCTTTTTGATCGAAGCAATGAACGGGATGATCAAGATCACAGCCAATGACATGGAACTGGGGATTGAAAATATTGTAGAAGGTAAGATCGAGGAAGAAGGCACCATTGCCGTTGAAGCAAAGATCTTTTCTGAGATCATCAGAAGGCTTCCTGAAAATGACGTAACGATCAAAACATCGGAAAACTATCAGGTTCTCATTACCTGCGAAAAGTCAAAGTTTAATATTTCCGGAAGGCCGGGAGATGATTTTACGGCGCTTCCTGATATCGAAAAAGAAAATTATATTTCTCTTTCACAGTTTGCCTTGAAGGAGATCATCAAGCAGACGATTTTTTCTATTGCCGATAATGACAATAATATCATCATGACCGGCGAGCTTTTTGAAGTGGATCATAATTCTTTTAAAGTGGTTTCTCTGGACAGCCACCGTATTTCTATCAGAAATATAGAACTAAAAGATGATTATGAGCCTGTTAAGATGATCATTCCCGGAAAGACGTTGAATGATCTTACGAAGATCCTTTCCGGGGAGACAGAAGATGAGATCAGGATTTATTTTACAAAGAATCATTTGTTGTTTGAGTTTGATCAGACAAAGGTGGTTTCCAGGATCATTGAAGGAGAATATTTCAGAATTGACCAGATGCTTTCTAATGACTATCAGACGAAGGTCCATATCAATAAGAGAGAGTTGTTGAACTGTATCGAACGTTCTACGCTTCTTGTGAGAGAGGGAGACAAGCGTCCCATCATCATGAATATCACGGACGGGAATATGCAGTTAAAAATGAAGTCTGTTATCGGTACCATGGATGAAGATATCATGATCGAAAAAGAAGGCAAGGATATCGCCATTGCTTTTAATCCTAAGTTTTTGATCGACGCCATTCGTGTTATTGACGATGAAGAGATCGATATTTATATGATGAATGCCAAAGCGCCCTGCATCATCAAGGATGAGAAGGAATCTTATATCTATCTGATTCTTCCTGTGAATTTTAATCCGGGAATGTGATATTGTGGCTTTTTGAAAGGAAAATATATGGAAATACTGCAATTGAGAGATGATTTTATCAAGCTTGGGCAGGCGTTGAAAGCGGCAGGTTACGCGGAAAACGGCGTGGAGGCAAAGATGGCCATCACGGAAGGTTTGGTAAAAGTAAACGGAGAGACAGAGCTTCGTAGAGGAAGGAAGCTTTATGAGAACGATATTGTCTCTTATGAGGGGAAAGAGTTAAAAATAGTCAAATAACAGGTATTGTATGATTATCGAGTCAGTAGAACTTCAAAATTACAGGAACTATGAGCATCTGCGCATACATCTGGATGAAAAGACAAACATTTTTTATGGAGACAATGCGCAAGGGAAAACAAATCTTTTGGAAGCTGTCTATGTGAGCGGCACCACAAAATCACATAAAGGCAGCAAGGATAAGGAAATCATCAGGTTCGGTGAAACAGAAGCGCATATTTGTGTTCATGTAAATAAAAATAAGATTCATTATAAGATTGACCTTCATCTGAAAAAGAATAAAGCAAAAGGGATTGCCATCAACGGCATTCCTATAAAAAAGGCAAGCGAACTGTTTGGAATCGTCAACATGGTCTTCTTTTCTCCGGAGGATCTGAATATGATCAAAAACGGACCTTCAGAAAGAAGAAGATTTATGAATCTGGAGCTTGGCCAGTTGGATAAGGTTTATTTGTATCATCTGACTAACTATAACAGGGTATTGAATCAGAGAAATATCATTCTCCGGGACGCGTCTTTTAACAGTGATCTGCGTGATACTTTGCCGGTTTGGGATGAACAGCTGGTCAATTTCGGTATGCCGATCATTGAGCGGCGCCGGCAGTTTATCAGCCGGCTCAATGAGATTATTTACGATATTCACCGTCAGTTGACAGGTAAAAAGGAAAGGTTAAAGATCGTATATGAGCCTGATGTGGTTTCGGAAGAGTTTCGTGAGCGGATATTGATGTTCCGGGACAAGGATTTTAAAATGAAGACGACTACAACGGGACCTCACAGAGACGATATCAACTTTCTTGTGGAAGGTATTGATATTCGGAAATACGGGTCACAGGGGCAGCAGAGAACGGCGGCATTGTCTGTGAAACTGGCGGAGATTCAGCTTGTAAAACAAGTTATTCACGATACTCCCGTGTTGCTTTTGGATGATGTTTTGTCAGAACTGGACAGCAGCCGGCAGACTTATTTATTAAAAGAGATCCACGATATACAGACGTTGATCTCCTGTACGGGACTGGATGAATTCATCAGTCACAGATTTCCCATTAATAAGATTTTTAAAGTAGTAAACGGAACGGTTCAGGTTGAAAATTAGATTTATGAAAAGCGAGGTTTTTTATGAGTACAGAATACGGTGCTGATCAGATTCAGATTCTGGAAGGATTGGAAGCAGTAAGGAAGAGACCGGGCATGTATATTGGAAGTACGTCCTCCAGAGGTCTTCATCATTTGGTTTATGAGATCGTGGATAACTCTGTAGATGAAGCGCTTGCCGGTTTCTGTGATACCATTGAGGTAACCATCAATGAAGATAATTCAGTGACAGTCGTTGACAACGGACGCGGGATTCCTATCGGTATCAACGCAAAAGCCGGTATTCCTGCTGTTGAAGTTGTTTTTACGATCCTTCACGCAGGCGGCAAATTCGGCGGCGGGGGATATAAAGTTTCCGGCGGGCTTCACGGCGTAGGCGCATCTGTTGTAAACGCCCTTTCAGAATGGCTGGAAGTTTATATCTACAATGAAGGAAAAATCTATAATCAACGTTATGAACGCGGAAAAGTCATGTATCCATTGAAGGAGGCGGGCGTCTGCGATCCCGGAAAAACAGGGACAAAGGTTGTGTTTCTTCCTGATAAAGAGATTTTTGAGGAGACTGTATTTGACTATTCTGTTTTGAAAAACAGACTCCGCGAAATGGCTTTCCTCACAAAAGGTTTGCGGATCGTCCTTGTGGACGACAGGGAAGAGACCCCTGTGAAGAAGGAATTCCATTATGAAGGCGGTATCAAGGAATTTGTACAATATCTGAACAATAATAAGACAGAGCTATATCCGGAGATCATCTTCTGCGAGGGCACGAAGGAAAATGTTTACGTGGAAGTGGCTATGCAGCACAATGACGCTTACAATGAAAACTGCTACAGCTTCGTAAATAATATCAATACGCCTGAAGGCGGTACCCATCTGGAAGGTTTTAAAAGGGCGCTTACAAAAACCGTTAATGAATACGCAAGGGCAAATAAGCTTTTGAAAGACAGTGAGCAGAATCTGTCAGGAGAAGATATCAGAGAAGGTCTGACTGCTATCATCAGTATTAAGATCGAAGATCCTCAGTTTGAAGGACAGACAAAGCAGAAGCTGGGAAACAGCGAGGGCCGCGTGGCGGTAGATCAGATTGTCAGCGAGCAGCTGACATATTTCCTTGAGCAGAATCCGGCTGTTGCCAAAATTATCTGTGAAAAATCTATTTTGTCCCAGCGGGCAAGAGAGGCCGCAAGGAAGGCCAGAGACATTACCAGAAGAAAGACCGCGCTGGATGGTATGGCCCTTCCCGGCAAGCTGGCGGATTGTTCTGATAAGGATCCGAAAAACTGCGAGATCTATATCGTGGAGGGTGATTCCGCAGGAGGAAGCGCGAAAAAGGCCCGTTCCAGAGCAACACAGGCGATCCTGCCTCTCCGTGGCAAAATATTGAACGTGGAAAAGGCGAGAATGGACAAGATCTATGCCAATGCAGAGATCAAGGCCATGATCACCGCATTTGGAACCGGTATTCATGATGATTTTGATATCTCAAAGCTTCGTTATCACAAGATCATCATCATGACCGATGCCGACGTGGACGGCGCCCATATCAGTACATTGCTTTTGACTTTTATGTACCGGTTTATGCCGGAACTGATCAAACAGGGATATGTATATCTGGCGCAGCCGCCCCTTTATAAGATCGAGAAGAACAAAAAGGTATGGTACGCTTACAGCGATGATGAACTAAACGCCATTCTTTCGGAGATCGGCAGAGATAATAACAATAAGATCCAGCGTTACAAAGGACTTGGAGAGATGGACGCGGAGCAGCTTTGGGATACTACCATGGACCCGAAAACCCGCATTCTGCTGCGTGTCAATATGGATGAGGATACTTCTTCCGAGATCGATATGACTTTCACCACCCTGATGGGAGATAAAGTAGAACCCCGCAGAGAGTTTATCGAAGCAAACGCCAAATACGCAAAGAATCTTGACATTTAGGAAGGTGGGAGAGTTAAGTTATGGATGATAAAATCTTTGATAAGGTTGATAAAGTCAATGAAGTTGACCTGAAAAAGACCATGGAGCAATCCTATATTGAATATGCCATGAGTGTGATCGTATCCCGTGCCCTTCCCGATGTGAGAGACGGTCTCAAGCCGGTGCAGAGGCGTGTTCTGTATTCCATGATCGAGTTGAACAACGGACCGGATAAACCTCATCGTAAATGTGCCCGTATCGTCGGTGATACCATGGGTAAATATCACCCTCACGGTGACAGTTCTATTTACGGCGCGCTGGTAAATATGGCTCAGGAATGGTCCACCAGATACCCACTTGTAGACGGACACGGTAATTTTGGTTCTGAGGACGGCGATGGCGCGGCTGCTATGCGTTATACGGAAGCCCGCTTGTCTAAGATCTCCATGGAGATGCTGGCCGATATTAATAAGGACACCGTGGATTTTACGCCCAATTTCGACGAGACGGAAAAGGAGCCTGTCGTACTTCCGTCCAGATATCCAAACCTGCTTGTAAACGGCACTACGGGTATCGCGGTAGGTATGGCTACAAATATTCCTCCTCATAATCTCCGGGAAGTGATCGCTGCTGTTGTCAAGATTATAGATAATTATATAGAAGAAAACAGAGACACGGACATCGAAGAAGTGCTGGATATTGTAAAGGGACCGGATTTTCCCACAGGGGCGGAAATTCTCGGCACCAGAGGCATCAACGAGGCATACCGTACCGGTCATGGTAAGATCCGTGTGCGCGCGGTATGCAATATCGAATCTATGAGCAACGGCAAAAGCAGGATCATTGTGACAGAGCTTCCTTTTATGGTCAACAAAGCGCGGCTCATCGAAAAGATCGCGGAGCTTGTGAAGCTGAAAAAGGTCGACGGGATCACAGATCTGCGGGATGAGTCCAACAGAGAAGGAATGCGCATTTGTATTGAACTGCGCAGAGACGTAAACGCCAATGTACTTTTAAACCAACTATACAAGCATACCCAGCTTCAGGATACTTTTGGCGTCAATATGCTGGCCCTGGTGGGCAATGAGCCGAAGATATTGAACCTTCTGGACATGCTGAAGTATTATCTGAGGCATCAGGAGGACGTAGTAACCAGAAGGACAAAATACGATCTGAACAAAGCGGAAGAGCGCGCCCATATTTTGCAGGGTTTACTGATTGCTTTGGATCATATCGACGAAGTGATCACCATTATCCGTTCTTCCGAAAATGTGAATACCGCCAAGGAACGCCTGATCGAGGCGTTTGGCCTTACGGATGCGCAGGCGCAGGCCATTGTGGATATGCGTCTCCGCGCTTTGACAGGACTGGAACGAGAGCGCCTTGAAGCAGAATTTGCAGAGCTTAAGAAAAGGATCGAATACTTAAAGAGCATTCTTGCAGATGAAAAGATGCTTCTTGGGGTGATCCGGAAAGAAATTCTGGAGATCTCCGACAAGTACGGAGACGACCGGAGAACAAAGATCGGATTTGATGAATTTGATCTTTCCATGGAAGATCTGGTTCCAAAGGAAAATACTGTGATCACCATGACAAAATTAGGTTATATCAAACGTATGACCGATGACAATTTCAAAAGCCAGAACCGGGGCGGAAAGGGGATCAAGGGCATGCAGACCATTGACGATGATTATATCGAGGATCTGTTTGTGACGACCACCCACCATTACTTGATGTTTTTTACCGATAAAGGCAAGGTTTACGGTATGAAAGCTTATCAGATACCGGAAGCGGGGCGTACCGCCAGAGGAACGGCCATTGTGAATCTTCTGCAGATCACGCCGGGAGAAAAGGTTACCGCCGTGATCCCCGTGGAAAAGTATGAAGAAACCAGATATCTGTTTATGGCTACAAAGAAGGGTATTGTTAAGAAAACCTCTCTTGCGGAATACAAAAATATCCGGAAAAACGGCCTTCAGGCCATTAATCTCAGAGAAGACGATGATCTGATCGAAGTGAAGCTGACTGACAATGACAAAGATATTTTTCTGGTCACCAAGTATGGTATGTGTATCCGGTTTGATGAAAATGACGTAAGGCCTATGGGACGTGTATCCATGGGTGTGCGCGGCATTAATCTTGTCAGCGGCGACGAGGTTGTAGGTATGCAGCTGAATGTTCAGGGTGAATTTTTGTTGTTTGTCTCAGAAAAGGGGCTCGGCAAACGCACTTATCTGGAGGAATTTAAGCGCCAGTACAGAGGCGGCAAAGGCGTAAAATGTTATAAGATCACGGAGAAAACCGGAAATGTTCTTGGATTCAAGGCTGTTGACGAGGAGAATGAGATAATGCTCATTACCACAGAAGGGGTGATCATCCGTATGCCGGTCCGCAGTATTTCTACTCTGGGAAGGATCACCTCCGGTGTAAAGCTGATGAACGTAGGCGAAAATGTGACTGTGGCCGGAATCGCAAAAGTAAAGGAAGCGCCTGTGGACGTAACGTCCGACAGTAGTTCTGCGGACACGGTCAAAGAAGAAGAAAAAGAATCTGCGGAAGATGGATCGGAAACTTCTTTGGAAAGCGAGTGAAAACATGAGGGAAATTTCTGTTGAGACCGTTTCTCAGGTTATTGAGAAATTATGTATAGAAGCAAATCATTCGCTTTCTGAAGATATGAGAGAAGCCTTCGACCATTCTGTAGAAACTGAAAAATCTCCTCTGGGCCGCCAGATTCTGGATCAGTTAAGAGAGAATATGAAGATTGCTCAAAAAGAGATGATTCCTATCTGTCAGGATACAGGCATGGCGGTGATCTTTATGGAGATCGGTCAGGAGGTTCATTTTACAGGCGGTTCTTTAGAACAGAGCATCCATGAAGGCGTCAGAAGAGGGTATACCAACGGATATCTGAGAAAATCTGTGGTTTCAGACCCGATCCTTCGTGAAAATACCAAAGATAATACACCGGCCGTGATCCATTATGAGATCACGGAAGGGGACAAGGTATCTATCACCCTTGCGCCGAAAGGATTCGGCAGTGAAAATATGAGCAGGATATTTATGCTTAAACCGGCGGACGGCATTGAGGGCGTGAAAAACGCGGTCCTTACGGCTGTAGAGAACGCGGGACCAAACGCCTGTCCTCCTATGGTGATCGGTGTGGGTATCGGCGGCACCTTTGAAAAATGCGCCCTGTTGGCAAAGAAGGCGCTGACAAGAAAAGCGGGAGAGCGGTCCCAGATTCCTTATGTAAGGGATCTGGAAGAAGAACTGCTTGCAAAGATCAATGCCACAGGCATCGGTCCCGCCGGCCTTGGGGGTACCACTACTGCTTTTGCAGTCAATATCAATACCTATCCCACCCATATTGCCGGACTTCCCGTAGCGGTCAATATTTGTTGCCATGTAAACCGTCATATGACGAAAGTACTGTGATCTGAAGCTATAAAGAGGGATGAGAATGGACCGACATATACAGGTGCCTTTTTTGGAAGGCGATACAGAGAAGCTGACTGCCGGCGATTATGTTTATCTGACGGGAACCGTCTACACCGCCAGAGACGCGGCACACAAGCGTATGAGCGAAGCGCTGCAGAAAGGAGATGCGCTTCCTTTTCCCCTTGAAGGAAATGTGATCTACTATATGGGACCTTCTCCTGCCAGAGAGGGACGTCCCATCGGTTCCGCCGGACCTACCACCGCAAGCCGCATGGACAAATATGCGCCCAAGCTTATGGATCTTGGATTGAAAGGTATGATCGGAAAAGGAAAACGGTCAGTGGAAGTGAAAGATGCCATAGTAAGAAACAAAGGCGTTTATTTTGCCGCCGTGGGAGGCGCAGGCGCCCTTTTGTCTCAATGTATTCTTTCATCAGAGGTGGTGGCGTACGAGGATCTTGGCACGGAGGCTGTCAGAAAACTGGAGATCAAAGATTTTCCGGTGATCGTGGTGGCGGACACAAAAGGAAATGATCTTTACGAAACGGCTGTTCTGCAATATCGGACCGCTCCGGAATGGGGAGTAAAATAAGTTATGAAAAGAATATACTTGATGATCTTCAGGAACATTTTTTTGTTTCCCGTTTATTTTATCAAAATGGTTTATTACGCAAAATCAAAAAAAGCTACAGAGTGGCAGAAATACATGCATCTGAAAAATATTGTGAAGCACGCCAACAAAGGCGGCAATGTGGTCATTGAAAGCTACGGGACGGAGAATATCCCTAAGGATGACGGATTTATC
This sequence comes from uncultured Lachnospiraceae bacterium, assembly GCA_947625995.1. GTDB lineage: Bacteria > Bacillota > Clostridia > Lachnospirales > Lachnospiraceae > CANQUC01. The sequence continues at coordinate 14,057 of CANQQN010000001.1, read as the reverse complement.
CTGTTTCCAAACCATCAGGGCATGTACGACGTCCTTGCCATTATCGATACGCTGGATCATCCCATTTCCGTTGTGATAAAAAAAGAACTGACAAACATTCCTTTTTTAAGATGGGTGTTTCGGGTCATGGGCGCGCTTCCAATTGACAGGGAGGACGTGCGCCAATCCATGAAGGTGATCCTTGAAGTGATCAGGCAGGTATCTATGGGCCGCAATTTTGTGATTTTTCCGGAGGGTACCCGTTCCAAGAACGGCAATCAGGTAGGAGATTTTAAAGGAGGCAGCTTTAAAAGCGCCACCAAATCAAAATGTCCTATCGTGCCCGTTGCCTTGGTGGATTCCTTCAAGCCTTTTGATTCCAATACCATATCAAAAGTCACCATGAAGATCTGTTATCTGGAGCCTGTCTGTTATGAGGAATACAAGGATATGACCACTACGGAGATCGCTGAAATGGTGAAAGGCCGGATCGTATCGAAAATTGCGGAATTACAGCAAAACGCGGCGTGAAAAAGCTTTTCACGGGGGCAAATTAACCATTGACAAATAACCTGTGTTTTAGTATAATAAATTTTGCGTCGGCGAGAGGGATACTGTTTTACGGTATCTAAAAAGCCGGAAAGCGCAGAGACAATTTCATAAGATTGTTTCGATTTCAGGTTCTGGAGAAGTACTCAAGTGGCTGAAGAGGCGCCCCTGCTAAGGGTGTAGGTCGTTTGCGCGGCGCGAGGGTTCAAATCCCTCCTTCTCCGTAACAGTCAAAAAGGACATTTCACTGATGTGAAATGCCCTTTTTGTTTTGGAAATAGTATGAAAAAATCAATCGTTCCCATTCTGCTCGCTGCTGTAATTTTGAATGAGTTCTTCCAATTCATTTAATAATGTATCAACTCTGCCATAAAAAGCATCGCTGTTTGCAGGATTGTCAATCTCCATAGTTATGTTGTTCAAGACTTCCACAATGGCGTGAATCCGGTTTTTGCCGTTGTTATCCTTGTAGAGGATGCGGCGGCAGCGCTCATTTTCGCTGGCAGTCATCTTCTTGAACACGATAGATACATTGGGTTTTTCGCCGATGTAACGGTAGGTGATGGAAGGGGACGCGTGATTAAACAGATTCTGAAGATAATAAATATCTCCGGTCTCTTTATAGTATTTCCACGCGAAGGTCTTTCTCATGGTCTGGGCGCCGATAGAGCTTAAGCCCACGTCCTTGCCTGCCGTCCGGTATACACGATAAACCTGTTCTCTGGAAAGCGGTGTGTTGGAGCCGGTAAATCCGGTGATTACATAAGAATCCGCAGGCTTTCCTTTTGTAAATTCTTTGATAAGATCCTGAAGGTCTTTGGGGATCTTAAATGTGGTCTTCATGCCCTTTGTGCCGATGGTGACCGTCAACTCTTTTTTGTCCAGAATATCTTTAACCTTTAATTTCAGGATATCCTGAAGCTGCATGCCCGTACCCACACCGATCTCAAACATAATATAATATTTCTGATCGATCTGTTTCAGACGATCCTTAAATTCCTGCAATGTTTTTTCATCTTTGATAGGCGCTACCCAATTCATAAAAATCCTCCATTCCGGAGCGTTTGCGCGACGAGACGATGAAAACTGCGGATGCAGTTTCTCATCTGCCATCAATGGGATTTGGAAACGCTCCCATAAGAACCTCCGGTTCTTTACAAATCCCATTGTGAAAAATCAACGCATCAGCGTGATTTTTCAATCTAAACTACCTTTTTAAAAAATAGTGAGGGAAAAGCCCCTCAAGGGCATAGTCGATAAATATTATCAATGTGAATCATCAATATACTATATATATATTATCATATATTGCAGTCTTTTGTCTACACACTCTTTAATTTTTTAGCAAAGTATTTGTTAAAAAATTTATTTTTCCGCGGCAAGAGACTGCCGCAGCCGTTTCCGTTTTCTTTTCTGCCGCAGTTCTTCCTGTTTTTCTTTAATTTTTAAGGCTTCTTCAAAGGGTACCAGCTTCAGGATCTTTACGGCGTAAGATTTTCCGCCCTCTGCGGTCTTGATCAGAATTTTTCCCTTCATCCAGCCGTGATGTTCGCAAAGACACTGGCAAAAATAATGCTTGTTGTTGCTGCTGAACCATCTGATCTTTTTCTTTGCAGGTTTGCCACACAGATAGCAGCGGGTGCTGGTAACCTCTTTATCACTCATGATCTTTTCTTTGCTGTCAAATACCCGGGAAATATATTTGGAATAGGTTTCAAATACCGCGTATATTTCCTCTTTGCGGGTCTGAGGCGGTATGAAACAGTCAATGGAATAATTGCTGCGGATCAGCGAGGTTTCTATTTTCTGCAGGACCTTTGCTGTGTAGAGGGCATCGTAATAAGCGCCGTGAAAAGGGTTGTCCTTCACGATGGAGAGATGATTTACCGCATATTCCAGATTGCGGGCGATCTTCCTGCTCTCAAAAGCGATCCCAAAAAGCTTCTGCACGTCGTAATAAATAAGGGGACGGGGAAAAGGGATCGGTATCCGGTAGTATTTCATATTGCGCTGCAGCTCCGTGAGATCGCCGCCGCTCCAAGTGCAGAACCGGTAATCGTCGCCGCACCATTCTAAAAAAGAAGTGACCGCTTCGGAAAAGGAAACGCCGCGGTCAAAGTCTTTTATGGTTTTGTGTATCACCTTTTTTATCTGGTAATGCAGTTCCGTGTAGACCTGTGGAGAGATCAGCCGATGAAACCGGTCGGTGATCTCCTTTTTTTCATTCAGCTTTATGGCGCCGATTTCGATGATCTCAAAAGGAAGGGAGGGAACGCCTTCCTTTTTTCCTACAGGACATTGGTTCCACTCCAGATCCAAGACAATATAATCCATAGGTTATGATCCATCCTTTTTTGCCGTGTGCTGTCGTTTGATGACCTTCAGACGGGTAAATTCCTCCCGTTCTTTTTCCTCCAACGCCTCTGCGATGGTTTTGGACAACTCCTGATAATGAGGTATGGTAATGTTTTTCAGGGCATTGGCCCGTTTCTGGGTCTTGCTGATGCTTGTGGCAAGCCTGTAGGCGGAATTTTCCACCATGGAGAGCTTCAGGCAAAGCTGCTTTACTTTTTCAAAGCAGCCATAGGCCCGGTCCAGAGCGGGGCTGGTGTCATAAAAGGAATAGGGCAGCGGTGGTCCCCCGGCCGGTTCATACTGTACGAGGGGGATCTCTGTTCCCATAATGCTTCTTGTTTTTATGGCAATGGAGTCATCCTCAGGGATACTGGCGGCAATGGCCTGCACCTTGTAGATCCCCATACGGATATTTGCGCTCTGCAGGGCCTCATAGGCTTCAGAAAACGTGGTATCGATCTCTGATTGAATGTTTTTTGCCTCTTCGATCAGGTTCATCAGTTCCCGGATCAGGATATTCCGTTTTTTGTCCATTAGCTCGTAGCCCTGACTTGCAAGGGCGAGAGAATTTTTTGCAAGGATCAGATTTCCCTTTGTGGGAAATGTATTGGGATCCATAAAGTCACCTCCCGGGTCAGATATTGATCAATTCCGGATATCAGCTTAATTTTTTTCTTCGGAAGGATGATAAAATTCCTCCAGAATCGTTGTATTTACCCGGTCAAGCTCTTCTTTCGGAAGCATGGACAGCAGTTTCCAGCCAAGATCCAGTGTTTCTTCCATAGAGCGGTTTTCCGTTTCCTTCTGTCTTAAATATTGTTCCTCAAAAGCCTTTCCAAATGTAAGGTATATTTTATCAATGTCAGAAAGCTCGTCTTCGCCAATGACGCTTGCCAGCGCTCTGGCCTCTCCCACTCTGGCGTAACTGGAGAATAGCTGGTTTGCCAGATCCTGATGATCTTTTCTCGTAAAGCCTTCGCCGATACCGTCCTTCATCAGACGGGACAGGGAGGGAAGAATGCCGATAGGCGGATAGATGGACTGTCCGTTCAGCGTGCGGTCCAGAACGATCTGCCCCTCTGTGATGTAGGCTGTCAGGTCAGGGATCGGATGGGTGATGTCGTCGTTTGGCATGGTCAGGATCGGGATCTGGGTTACGGAACCGGAAGAACCGTGGATGATCCCCGCCCGCTCATAGAGAGTGGCAAATTCACTGTACAGATAACCGGGATAGCCCTTTCTGGAAGGAATCTCTCCTTTGGAGGAGGAAACCTCGCGGAGTGCCTCCGCAAAAGAAGTCATATCTGTCAGGATGACCAGAATGTGCATATTTTTTTCAAAAGCCAAATATTCTGCCGTGGTCAGGGCGACCTTAGGTGTGATGAGACGTTCTACCACCGGATCATTTGCCAGATTCAGGAACATTACCACATGGTCGGAAGCGCCGCTCTGTTCAAAAGTCCGTTTAAAATAGTCCGCAACATCATGCTTGACGCCCATAGCGGCAAACACAATAGCAAATTGTTCGTCAGAATCCGCGCCCAGAGACGCCTGACGTACAAGCTGGGCCGCAAGCTGGTCGTGGGGCAGGCCGTTTCCGGAGAAAATGGGCAGCTTCTGCCCGCGGATCAGAGTGGTCAGCCCGTCAATGGCAGAAATACCCGTATGAATATAATTGCGGGGATATTCCCTTGCCACCGGATTTAAAGGGCTTCCGTTTACATTTCTTTTGTCGATGGTGTCGATGGGACCCAAGTCGTCGATGGGCTGGCCGATGCCGTTGAATGTTCGGCCGAGCATGTCTTCCGACAGGCCGATCTCCATGGGACGGCCGGTAAAGCGGGTGTGAGTATTTTTTAAGGACATGTTGTCGGAGCCTTCAAAAACCTGAATTACCGCTTTATCCTCATAGATTTCAACGACTCTGCCCAGCTTTTTTTCTTTCATATCAACGGTGATCTCCACGATCTCCTCATAGGCGGCGTCCTGCACGCCCTCCAGAGCGATCAAGGGGCCGTTGATCTCACTAAGGCCTAAATATTCGATTGACATGGGAATCCTCCTTTTTAGGCGTTCTTTTCCATGACGCTGTCATAAAACGCGTCGATCTCTTTATGATAATCGTCAAACATGGCAAGTTTGTCATTGGGCACGTCATATTTGATAGAACTGATCCGCTCAAAAATATCGGATTCTTTCAGGATGCGCATAGGCATACCCAGAGCGATCAGCGCTTTGGAGCGGCTGTATAAGTAAAGAATGACCTCCATCATCCGGTATTGCTTTTCCATCGGTACGCAGGTATCCTCCGGATGGAAGGCGTTCTGCTGCAGGAATCCTACGCGGATCACCTTCGCGATCTCAAGGATCAGCTTCTGGTCGTCGGGCAGCACGTCGCTGCCGATGAGCTTCACAATTTCCATCAGGCTGCTTTCCTGATTGAGAAGCGTCATGATCTGATTGCGGTAGTCGATGAAATTGTGGGCCACATTCTTGGTATACCAAGGAGACAGATCCTGCAGATATTCGCTGTAGCTTGTAAGCCAGTGAATGGCGGGAAAGTGTCTGGCATAGGCGAGGGATTTGTCAAGGCCCCAGAAGCAGCGGACGAAACGCTTGGTGTTTTGTGTGACCGGCTCGGAGAAATCGCCGCCCTGAGGGGAAACCGCGCCAATGATAGAAACGCTGCCCTCCGTGCCGTTTAAGTTCTTCATATGGCCGGCCCGCTCGTAAAATTGGGACAGACGGGTGGCCAGATAAGCCGGGAAACCTTCCTCAGCAGGCATTTCCTCCAGACGTCCGGACAGTTCCCGGAGAGCCTCCGCCCAGCGGGATGTGGAATCCGCCATGATGGCCACGTCGTAGCCCATGTCCCGGTAATATTCCGCAAGGGTGATCCCGGTGTAGATGCTTGCCTCTCTTGCCGCAACAGGCATGTTGGAGGTATTTGCGATCAAAGTGGTGCGGTCCATCAGAGGCTTTTTGGTGCGGGGATCCGTCAATTTGGAAAAGTCCTCCAGCACCTGCGTCATCTCGTTGCCCCGTTCGCCGCAGCCTACATAAACGATGATGTCCGCGTCCGCCCATTTTGCGATCTGGTGCTGGGTCATGGTCTTTCCGGTGCCGAATCCGCCGGGAACCGCCGCCGTGCCTCCCTTCGCAATGGGGAACAGCGTGTCAAGGATACGCTGTCCGGTGATCAGCGGCTTTGAAGCCGCGTAACGGCTGGAAACAGGTCTGGGAATACGGATCGGCCATTTTTGGGCAAGACGCAGGGGATATTCTGTGCCGTCTGCAAGCTGAACCACCGCGATCACGTCGTTGATGGTATAATCGCCGTCAGTGACCGCGGACAGCACCTGACCTTCCACTTTTGGGGGAACCATGGATTTGTGGACAATGGAAGAAGTTTCCTGTACTTCCGCGATAATGCTGCCGCCGGAAACGTAGTCCCCCTTTTTCACTGTCATATGCACCTTCCATTTTTTCTCGGTGTCCAGAGCGTCCACCTGTACGCCTCTGCCGATGAAAGCGCCGGTGCTTTTGGCGATATCGCCCAGAGGGCGCTCGATGCCGTCGAAGATATTATTCAGGATTCCCGGACCAAGGGTAACGGAAATGGCGTCTCCCGTGGCGGTCACCGGGTCGCCGGGCTTCAACCCCGTGGTTTCCTCGTACACCTGCAGGGTGGTCTGCTCCTGAGACAGGTTGATGACCTCCCCCACAAGTCTTTCCTTGCCCACGTAAACCATTTCGGAGATTTTAAAGCCGGTATTGCCCTTTACATACACCACCGGGCCGTTGATCCCGGAAATGATACCCTTGGTATTGTCTGTATTTGAAATGAGATTCATCATTTTATTTTCCATTTGTGATCCCTCTGAACGTAAAGTTTTCTTTTTCTTCCCGAAGCTTTGTCTCGAAGGAATTGTCGATCAGGATATGTCTTCCGGGAATCACTGCGCGGACGCCGCCAAAAAAGGAATATTTGCTGACGGAAAGCTGCGTGTGGGTCTGTTCCTGAAGATGTAACAGGCGCTGGGAGTCCGCCGGGTCGATATAGATGACGATCTCTTCGCCTCTGGCAAATTCTTTCGCCTCTTTGATCCTCTTGACCAGCCAAGCTTCATAATCCGGCGTCTGCATAAATTCTTCCAGCATATTGGCAACGTCGGTAAACAGCTTTTCTTTCAGTTCGCCGGTGTATTTTGTAAATTCCCGCTTGATCTGCAGCTGCTCCTCGTGCAGCTGCCTGTTTGCTTCCTGAGTCAGACGGTCGGTCTCTGTCTGAATCAGAAGATGGGCCTGCCGGTCTTTTTCCATGCGGAAATCCTCAAAAATGGATTCCAGACCCGCGGTATATTCATCGATAACGGAATTGCTCTGGAGACGGGCGGATTCCACCGCCTTCTTTTGAAAATGAACCAGTTTTTCTTCAATCGTCAAAGCATTCACCTCTTTTTGAAAGCAGTAACAGCTATAATTTCAGGCCAATGGCCTCGTTTACATAGGATGTGATAAAATCCGGATTGCGTCCGGTGCCGTGGCGGTCCGGGATCTCGATGATCAGGGGAAGGGAGCGGTTCAGCTTCACATCGTCAATGATATCGGGAAATTCCCTGCCGAATTTTTCCGTCAGAAGTATAATGCCGATGGAACTGTCGGAAACCGCCTTTTCCAGCGCTTCCCGCAATTCATTCCGTTCGTGGACCACGGCGCCTTCTACGCCCACAAGGCGCATGCCGGTATAAGTATCAATGTTATCGCTGATGAGATACATTTTCATAGGGAATCACATCCTTTTGCTATCGTTGCCATGTATCATACGTTGCCGAGGATCATGAAGGAAATGATCAGTCCGTACAGGGCGACGCCTTCCGCAAGACCCACGAAGATCAGGGACTTACCGAGAATAGAGCCGTCTTCTGAGATAGCGCCCAGCGCCGCGGACGCGGCATTTGCCACGGCAATACCGCCGCCGATACAGGACATGCCGGTGGAGAGAGCGGCGCCGATATAGGCAAGGCCGGTGGAAAATCCGTCGCCTGCCTCCGCGGCGGCCTCACCTGCGGCGGAAACTTCGGCAGGAAATGCAAACATCGCGATGACCGCAAGGAGAAGGGTGCCAAAGAAGAAAAATACGTTGACGCCCAGCGCGGCTTTGTATCTGCCCTTGCTCTTTTCACCAAGGAGAAACGCGCCGAAAGGAATAATGATGCTCAGAAGGAGCGCAACGATCAAAGTGATCTTGATTAACATTGTCATAGTTATGACCTCCTTAAAATATTTATATGTGATTTATTTCTTATTCACTTCATGCTGATAAGGGACAAATTCCCGGCCGGTGCCCTTGTAGAACCGGCTGAACAGCTCATAGTATTCCAGTCTCAGTACCTGAATGCCTACGATCAGGCCCTCCAGCCCGCAGACAAACAGATTGCCGAGGACCACGACCACCCAGTTGGGGGAACCGCTCTCCGCGCCGGCGAGCATCAGCACCACCTCCATCATGGCTGCATGGCTGACCGCAAAGGCGCCGATACGGACAAAGGACAACGTATTTGAAAAGTAACTCAGCAGTATTTCAAACATTTCAAAAAACAACTGCACCACAAACATGACTTTGCCGTCCTCGATCAAAGGCTTTTTCTTTTCGATGGCTCTTGTGATCGGCTCTTTGAAGGCAATGAGAATCAGCGGGATGCCGAACAGGATCACCAGCAGGATCGCGGCGGGAACCGGATGCCCGGTCATGAACAGGATCACCGTAACAGCCAGAGCGCCGTAAAATACAAATCCCGCGGCGCCGTTCTGGTCAAAGAACGCGTATTCTTTGTCCTTTGTGCGGATCCCGTTGATGATATGGAAGATCATCGCCAGAAGATTCAATCCCATACCGAATGCGATGGCAATGGCAAATACCGTATTCAGCCGTCCTACAAACGGAAGAGAGGACATGGCCGAAATAGGCCGCAGCCACACCGCGTCTATGATATCCTCAAAACCAAAGATACTGCCGAACATAAAACCGAAAAATACAGAGAAGATGCCGGCAAATCCGATGATAGCGGCCAGATCTATATGTTTGATTTTATACAGCAGGAAACCGCCGATAACAAGGATCGCGCCCTGTCCCACGTCGCCGAACATCCAGCCGAAGATAAAAGCATAGGTCAGCGCCACAAAAACTGTGGGATCCAGTTCTCCCTGAGCAGGTAGGCCGTACATGCGGATAAACATCTGGAAAGGCTTGAATATCCGGGGATTTTTCAGTCTGGTGGGCGCCGGATTAAATTCATCCGCCTCCCGGTCCTCGAAGACCACATCGATCTGTTCGTCGTTTTCTGTTTCCTTGATCAGCGCCAGAGCTTCCTTCTCCGGCATCCAGCCACAGAGAATAAAGTAAACAGTCTGGTCTTCTCTGGTACACGCGGCCAGCTTCCGCACCTCGAAATGAGAGGACAGTTCTTCCAGACGCGCCTTTGCTTGAAAAAGCTCCGTCTTTTTCGCGTTGACCTTTTCCAGAATTTTCTCATGGATTTCTCCAAGCTGTAGATCCAGATCCTGAAGAGTGTTCGCAACCTCGGCGAAAGGATTCTCGGAATCCCGCAAATGATCCGGAAGCTGGTCCTGTATGGAGATCACCTCGAAATGCAGGGATGCGTAAACGGCGTCGATGCGATCCTGCATAGTCTTGGGCACAAAGTAGACGCCGTAGACATATTCCTGAGAAGAATCGCATTTGTAAAACAGCGTATCCGTTATCTTTTGAAGATAATCGCTGAAATTCTCAAAATACTGCTGGGCGATCCGTCCGAACCGGAAAGTAATAAAATCAAATTTCAGGATATCTGTCAGATGGTGCTCCAGCGCCCGGAAGGGCTGGATGGCGTCCGCGCACTGCCGCATGGATTCCCGTTGGACGGTGAGGGCTTTTCTCTGCTCTTCAAGCTCGTGGATGCCTGCGGATATCTCATTGACAAAGGCAATGAGTTCTTCTGCGGAAGCGGCGGATTCCTCCGTGTGCTCCTCCGGTTCTACCATGGCCAGCATGGCGTCCAGCCGGGCGAGGCAGTCCTTGTAGGGATTTGTCTCTGTGAAGGGCCGCAGGTTGGTGACGTTTTTTAATTCTGAAAGTGCGTTTTCCAAATGAATGCTGTATTTGCTCAAGTATTGATCCAATACCCGGTCAAAGGTTTCTCTCGGGCCGGTAATACTCAGAAACTTCATTTTTTCAACCACTTTTTCACACCTCCTTGTAATTGGCGGCAGGCAACAGCCGTCAGGTGGTAATGTAATCTATGATTTCACTTGTATTCAGTGAATAACGGATGCCCTCCAGCGCGGTGACGATGCGGGAGATCTCCGATTCTTTCTGAAAGATGTAGGAATTGATAATGGCAATGGAATAAGGATAGTTGCGGCGGTCGGAAAAATAGACCGTATGCAGGATCTTCTGGTGCATCTGTTCCAGTTGTCCCCTTCCAAAGTCTTCGGGAAGAAAGCGCTCAAACCGCCTGCCGTAATAAGTAGCCTTGATGGCCGCCATAAATTCTTCCGGCGTGGAGGTCTCGATCAGCTGCCGCAGCTGCGTTTTTTTCAGTTTATAATGAACGGGGATCAAAAGAGCGCTGATGTCCGCGGGGGATAAAAAGAAATACCGTTTGCAGCGGTAGATCCATTGAATGTTCAGAAGGTCCAGATTGCTCCCTACGCTGCGCTCGATGACCTCCAGATCCACGCCGGAAAGGTACTTTTCCTTTTTTTTCCAGAGATTGGAAAAATAATACATATCCAACGCAAATTCGTAATGCAGAAGAGAAGGGTTCGGGGACTGAAAAACAGTCTTTAACGCAAGATCATATCCGGAGCCCTTAAGAGCGTGGATCAACGCTTCCATAGTGTCGCAGTTTGCCAGCGCGTCTATGTCCAGCTTCAGGTTTTTCTTCAGGAAAGGATGTGTGTAGAAGGAAGCTGCGTGGGCGTCGTCTTCTCCCTGAATCCTGTAAAGGTGATATTTGATCAGGGTGGGAACATATCGTTTCAGCAGAAGGACAACCATACGGCGCTGTTCCAGATTGGCAAAATAATAGATTTTCTGAAAGTCGTCAAAAATTGCACTGGTCAGACATTTTTCAATTTCACCACGGTGGATCCTGTTTTCTTCAAGATCCGAAAACAGACGGCTGTAGGTGGGAAACTGTTTGAGAAACGCCACGGCTTCGGGAACGCCGGAAAGAGAAGCCAGCTCCCTGAAATCCCCGTCGGAAAGCAGGCGGCTCTGCATGGCACGTATTTTTGCTGTCATGGCGCTGTATGCGTTAATGCCCGTCATAGATACCTCTTTTCCGGAATTGAAAAGCTACGCTTCCAAAATCCTTTGAACGATCTGTTTTGCGATCTGTTTGCCGTTTTGCTTGTATTCGGTGTTCAGGGAGACCAAAGCTTCCTGCGTGGCGATGTGGAGCTTCCGGACGTCCTGCTTGCGCTTTTGCTCCAGCTTGCCGGAAAGCCCCTGCAGGGTCTCTTCTGTTTTGGCGTCCATGTATTTTTCGTAATCTGTTTTTTTCTTCTGATATTCTTCGGATAATTTCTGCTTCTGAAGGTCGGCCTGCCTGATGATCTGTTCGGCGCTTTCTTCGATCTGAACAAGCTGGGGAATCAGTCTGTCCATATAAAATCCTCCTATCTGTTATCACATTGTAAATAGGAAATTATAATTCTCATTTATCTTACACCTTTTTGTAAAAAATGCAAGAATAAAATACACGAAAAAAGGTAGTGCAAATTGTAAAATTTGTGCTATTATTATGTGTATAGATCGGCGGGGAAATGCACAGCCGCATTTCGTCCCCGCAGGGCTTTTTTACGCCCCGGCAAATCTAAAACAGGAGAGGCGGCAAATGAGACTGAGAAATATAAGAGGCTCCAGAGAAGCCATTGCCGAGAGCCCTTTTGTGGTACACGGGGAAACCGGACAAAAAGGAAACTGGAAAGCCTTATTTGGCAATGACGGCCCCGTATATATTGAGATCGGCATGGGAAAAGGACAATTTCTCATGGCGCAGGCAAAGCTTCATCCCGACAGAAATTATGTGGGTATCGAAAAATACTCCAGCGTTTTGCTGCGGGCCATTGAAAAACAGCAGCAGGAGCAGCTGCCGAATGTGAGATTGATCCGCATGGAAGCCGAATATATTACCGATGTATTTGAGAAAAAAGAGGCGGCGGGGATCTATCTGAATTTTTCGGATCCCTGGCCCAAGGACCGGCACGCCAAACGGCGGCTGACCTCCCGGCAGTTTCTGAAGCGATACGAGCAGATAATAGAACCGGGCGGCATCGTTCAGTTTAAGACGGACAATACGGCGCTGTTTGATTTTTCTCTGGAGGAGGCAAAAGCCGCAGGGTGGGAGCTTTTGTGCTGTACCCGGGATCTGCACAAGGACAGAACGCTTTCTGCGGGAAATATCATGACTGAATATGAGGAACGGTTTTCTGCAGCCGGCAATCCTATCTGTATGATGCGGATAAAGCCCCGTCCGGAAATGTGACCGTTCAAAAACCGCCTGTGGATAAATTACAGATAGCCGCATATACTGTATCGTAGAAAGCCGGGATCAAAGAGCAGGACCGGCGCAGGATATGGGAAGAGCGGTGCAGGCATGAAAAAAATAAAGCGGTGCGTGGAACAGAAGGTTTATGAGTGCAAAGGACTCAGAAAGCGGACCCATATGTTGGAAAGATCCATCAATGAAGTAAAAACAGAAATAGATAATTTTTGCAAAAAGAAAAAGTAAAGCGCAGAAGGACAACAGTAAAAAGAAAGGATTGAAGAGATTTATGAAGCTTACCAAGGAAAATTTTGACGCGGAGGTTATGGAGAGCCAGATTCCCGTACTGGTGGATTTTTATGCGGACTGGTGCGGCCCCTGTAAGATGATGGCGCCGGTGGTGGACGCCCTTGCGGCGGAATCGAACGGAAAGTATAAGGTGGCAAAACTGAATATTGACGAAGAGATGGAGATCGCCATGCGTTACCAGGTGAAGTCGATCCCTACTTTTATTGTGTTTAAGAATGGGAAGGCCGTGTCTACAGCGGTAGGCGCAACTACGGCGGAGGATCTGAAAGCCAGATTGGATGTATAAAAAGCCGAAGGAATACAGGTTTTAAAAAATTTTAAAAAAAAGCAAAAAAATACTTGCATTTAAAGAGGAGTTAGTATATAATTGCTCTTGCGTTATCGAAAACGTGGGCTTCTAGCTCATTTGGTAGAGCACCTGACTCTTAATCAGGGTGTGCAGGGTTCGAGCCCCTGGAGGCCCACTTATAAAGCACTGCTTTGAAGGCATATGAACTTTGGGGTGGTGCTTTAGTTTTAAGAAAGCCATGCCTTATGAAAACGGAATATACAAAAACCGCGAAAAATAAGGCTTTCGGCGCGTGGCTCAGTTTGGTAGAGCGCAGCGTTCGGGACGCTGAGGTCGCAGGTTCAAATCCTGTCGCGCCGATCTTTGAGAAGAATATGGGGGAATCCTCGGTGAAGAGGATTCCCCCATATTCTTTTCTTAAAATTTGAGGCAAAAATGGAGGCGAACTTGTGGCGAGTAAAACAAAAGGTATATGCGACATTTACAACCAAAATGGACAATTTATACATCAAGTATATAGAACCGTTACGAAGTGGGGAGGCGCTCCCCTGCACGGCAGGGGAGACGCGCCCACTCTCTACACAAAGCAGGCCGGCAATCAGACCGGACCATCAGACCGGCAACCCATCAAATCAACCGCGATAGCAGATACATTCTTTCTTACCGGCAAAACAGTATTTTCTTTTACGTACAGACTGTATCGTTTTGCAATCTCCACATAATACAATTTTTGCATAACAAATAACTCGTCTATGAAACGAAAATAATGAAATTCATCAGCCCCCAATCTTTCAAAAAATATGATCCCATACAAAAAGCTTCTTCCAACAGTTCAGTCAAACAGAAGATAACCAATCAATCATATTAAGCATAACAATACATCATAATAACCATTTTGTCAATAATTGATTGCATAAGCAATGATATTTTGCTATAATAAGGGAAAAAAGAAAGGAGCAAACAAAATGACTTTTACAGAATTATTAAACATAATAATCAAAGAATCCGGATTGACGAATAAA